>JAZDMZ010000064.1:0-3242 GCA_043800495.1 Candidatus Aenigmatarchaeota archaeon | reverse complement strand
TGTCTACTTAACGGGGCTTAAATAGAAATGAAAATAATATACTAGAGGTGATTAAAGTGTCTCTATTATGCCCAGATTGTAAAAGTAAGAATTTAATAAAGCGTGGGAAAAGAAAGACCAAAGTTTCTATAAAACAAAGATATATGTGCAGTAATTGCGGAAAACGTTTTGTAAAAGACGATGGTTTCAAACGAATGAGAAACAAACCAGAAATAATTTCTCGTGCAATCCACATGCATCAGGATGGATTGTCATTATTCCAAGTGCAGTACCATCTTTGGCAACACGATGGTGTAAAAGTTTCACGATGGACAATTGCAAAATGGGAGAAAAAGTATTCACTTTTTTTAAAATCAGGTAAACAAAAAAGTAAAGCCTGTTATAAAAGGCAGAATCCACATGGATGAAAAATACATTCATGTCGGAAATAAGCATGGATATGATCTGAATGCCATAGACAGTAAGACAAAATATGTTTTAGCGCATTCCTACGTCGTAGAACGCAGTTTCCAGAACTGCGTTTCATTTCTGAGGCAAATAAAAGAAACTTGCTATGAGCAAATTCTTGAAACCTATGAAAAAGAAAAACATAAACCAACAAAGAAAAGAAAACACATAACATTTGTATCAGATGGGTTTGAAAATTATAGAACCTCGTTTAACAAACTTTTCTATAGAACATGCAAAATTGTGTTTGGTGTTCCGATTGCATGCAAAAAATATGGATTAAAACACAACAATAATGCAATAGAAAGATACAATGGAAAAATAAAAGATAGGACAAAAAACATGAGAGATTTTGGAAATCACGAAGGTGCTGAAAGTTTTCTAAATCTTCGGCACATAATTCACAACTTTGTGAATCCTCATCAAGGATTGAAGGACAAAACACCTGCTGAAGCCGCAAATATTGATTTGAGATTAGAAAGAAAAAAACTGTTGAATTTGATTAAATGGGTTGCTACCAGAGTCCCGGAGAGATGACAGTATCTTTATCATAACTAATCTTGAAAAGATTAGCTATTTGTGAAATCAGGTGAGTTATTTATATCATACGAACTTTCTCAGAAAGTTTACTATTTAGTTTCATAATCCATTAAAAACAATACAAGTCTTTCAGAAGCTATGACAAGTCCATTATAATCAGCTCCTTCTATAATAACACATCTACTATATTGTGATATCATAACACCATCTACAATACATGCATTATCATAATAAATCCTAGTACTATTTGCACCTGTGTTAGGACCCTTTAGAACAATAATTGTACTAGCAACAGAAGGTTTTTTCTCCTCTAGATTAATTGCCTCAAACTCAGTCAAAATTCCTCTTGTATAAATATAATGATTCTTTAATTTTTCCACAAGATTATATGACACAACACTAAAATATGCATTATCCTCTGTACTAGATCCATTGAAAGCAACAATAACTTTGAGAGGTGAATATAATGTTTTATTAACATTTACAGAATCTTCTATTGTCATATTCATTGTATCATAAATATTATTTAAAAATATATATTCAACTCCATCCTGTGTAATATTATAAAGTCTTTTAGGTTCCTCCTGTTGATTTATACATCCAGAAACAGCAATAATTAAAAAAATAAAAATTAAAGAAAATAAAAACCTTTTGTTCATATCACTCAACCACACTCCATTTCAACCCTATTTCTCCTTATCATGACTAAATTTTCATCAATCTGATACATAAAGTGCATCCATTTTTTGAAAATTTAGCTATTCATCATTCTGTTGCATCTACAACAACTAATAAAAGAAAATTATAACTTTCAATGAGCACCTACTCACTGAAATAAAAATATAAAAGGAAAAGAAAAAGGAAAAAGGTTTAGGTTTCTCAAGCTTTACTCACACGCGCTTATGCTGTAAACTCTTTTAAAGTTCCAGATAAAGCAGCAGTGTCGTATGCTAGCAGCTTACCAGTTACAAGTCTTGTGTCTTCTGCTCTTGTACCAGCAACAACTAATGCAGATTTTCCAGATGCGAATGCATCATCCACGACTTGTAAGACACCGAAGTTTCTTGCAGGCCATGCATCACAGCTGTATGAGAATTTACCAGCTGTGCTCAAATCTTTTACTAGTGTGTTAACACAAGGTCCTCCGACCAAAATTAAGTTCTTTGTAGCTTTGTCAGCACTTGTTACCTCAGAGTCTAATTTCGCTAATGCAGTCTTTATTGGAAAGACTGTCTGTTTTTCAACTGTTTTTGCTCCTGTTGAGGAACCTGTTGAAACAGATGCACCTTCTGCCAAGACAAAGAAGTCCATTGTTACCTGCTCATCAGGATAATAGATCTTCACAATATCTTGATCCTTTGTATTTCTGTCAACAAATGTTCCGTATCTATCTACATACTGATATTTGTTTGAATCAGAACCAAGGGTATCAGATGCTTCATGTGCATCTGTGAATTCTGGTGCATTTGCAATAGCTACTGCGTTTGAACCTGAAGTTTCAGTAGTTGCTGTAACAATCACAGAATTGTAGTTACTGTCAGCATCCTTTTCCTCAAGCAAGATTATACCTGGTTGAGTTTCTGGAACTGCTGAACTACCACCTACATTGACATAGAGCAATGAACTACTTGCATTAACACCTGACACAACAGAGAAGTTATAATAAACTCCTGAATTAGCTGATTTACCAACTCTTATTGAAGCTGATGAACCTGCTGCTGTCGTATTCAAACCTGTAATTGCAGTGTTCACATATGAAGATGTTCCATCTTCATTGTTTGTTGCATTTACAACCCAAGCATTACTAGCAACTGTGAAAACTACAGAACCTGTTGGTAACTGTAATTTTGAATTAGCTGCTACTGCAACTGTTGCATTGTTATATGCTGGGAAGAATGCATATTTCTCTCCATTTTTACCCTTTATAACTGGGAACACAGTTGTCCATGTTCCTGTATTGTTATAAGTGGATCCACCTCCCCAAGTCATTCTAAAACCTGTTGAAGTGACATTCTGAAGATAATATGTCTGTCCATCAATGTATGTTGTTTCTATGTTGTCAGTTCCTGCAATAATCTTTGTGGTTGTTCCTGAAAATACATCCCTTAGATCTACAGATGCAGATGATGAGCTGTCTAAGCTAACACCTGTTACTTCAAACATATGTGTGAAGTCGCCTGAATCTAAAATAATGTACTGATCTCTTGTAACAGTCTCGTTTTCTACAACGTGAATTGCATCGCCGCTACTGTCAT
>JAZDMZ010000050.1:0-19356 GCA_043800495.1 Candidatus Aenigmatarchaeota archaeon | reverse complement strand
AAAATATATATCTATGATCCTAAAACAAAAAATAGTTTCATTAAAATTGTAAATCTAACAGAAAAGCAAACATCAATACTTAAAGCAATAAATAAGAAATTATTAAAACCTAGTGACTAAAAATCATGTAGAAGTTGGGTATTTAGAGTATGATATATTGTCCTTACTATATGTGAAGACATAACTATCATATCTAGTCTAGAAAGTTATGTCTTGCACTATAATTGATATAACTTGTTTGAGTAATGGATCTTTTGTTTTACATGCCTTGTAAAGTTCTATGTTTTGTTGTTTTATTTTTAGAAGTTCTTTGACTGTGCTCATGGTTATATTTTATTCTGGATTTTTTTAATTTGTTCTGTTTTAATTTATGATGGGTATAATAATAATATGGTGTCATGGTGCAGGAAAAGGTAATTGCGATAATATCTAATAAGGGTGGTGTGGGCAAGACATTTATTACAGCTGGTCTTGGTACTGCGCTTGTGCAGGAGTTTGGAAAAAAGGTGCTTTTACTGGATACTAATAAAACAATGGGACTTGGTCTTCATCTTGGTGTTATTAATAATGATACCATGAAAGGCACATCAATACCAAACGATTCTGTTTATTCTCATAAATCTGGTGTAGATATAACACCTGGAAAACCTGACATGCCTAATGGACTTACAAAACAGGAGGATACTAATTCCTATGAAAAATTAAATGGAGAAATGGATCCTAGTAAATATGATTTTTTATTAATGGATGCTGCTCCTGGACTTACAGAAGAATCCATGACTGCTATGAAAAATGCAGAGGCTTTGATATTGGTTACAAATCCAGAGTTTCCTTCTATTATGGCATGTTTGAAACAAATAAAGATTGCTAATGATATGGAAAAAAATATAATAGGTGTTGTGCTAAATAGAACTAATCAGGGAAAGTATGAAATGAAAAGGGATAAAATAGAATCGATACTTAACATGCCTATCATAGCCGAGATACCAGAAGATAGTAAAGTACAGGAGTCAATATCATTAAAAAAATCTATAATAGAACATGCTCCTGATTCAAAGGCTTCTATTGCTTTGAAAGAACTGGCTGGGTATATTGCAGGAGAACCATATATGCGAAGAAATCTTTTGAGCAAAATAAGAGGGTTGTTTAACAGAGAAGACCAATATCAAAAAAGAATTAGAGAATTGGAGATAGAGATTGAGAGAATGAAAAAGACTGTCTAGAATAGAGATATCATCAGATAGATTACAGATAGTATGAATACTAGTACACCAAGCACATAGCAGATAAAACTTATTATATTATAGCTCTCCAAGTAAATAATCAGGATTGCAAAGCGTCATGATTTTCTGCTTTTTTTGATAAAGGCTATTAAAGAAATCAGAAATAGCATTTATTAATTCACTGATTTTTGGAAAAAAGAAATTTAATACAACTTCTTTCATGAATCTCCACAAATGTTCTATTGGATTGAAATCAGGTGAATAAGCAGGAAGCCAAAGAACCTCTAATTTTTCTGATACGTTTTCAAGGAAGCTGAGAACTTTCTTTGACTTATGCCAAGGAGCATTGTCAGCAACAAAAACCAAATGCTTTGTTGGATTGAGCATCATTAGATGCTCAAGAAACTTTATGAAAATGTCTGAGTTCAGTTTTCTTGACTTCATGTGAAAAGCTTTTCCAAGCACATGGCTTATTGCTCCAAATACATTGACCTTTGCATGATTTCCAAAAGTTCCAATAAATTCCTTGGAGCCTTTCAAAGACCATTTAGGTTGTATGTTTGGATGTTGTTTTACAGAAGCCTCGTCAAGAAACATCAAAAGATCATTTTTTCTAAGAGTTGAGAATTTGTCCTTGAAACGGCTTAGAAAGCCGTTTCTTTCACGTTTGTCAGCAAGAACATATTTGTAAGAAGGCCTGAGAAGAACAAACCCAAGCTCATGAAGAATCTGTCTTATACGCTCTGCGCACAAATCTATAGAGAAATTTTTCTTGATAAACCATTTCAAATTCTTGCAGTTCCAATTGCTGAATTTGAATCCAAGATTTCTTGGAGATGTTTGAACTGTATTCTTCAGGTCTTTCAATTGTTCATCACTCAGAGAAGCTGGACGACCATCAGGCTTGTCTGGATTCAGTCCTTGTAAACCTTTTTCATTATAAAGTTTCACCCATGTCAAAATAGTTTCATAGTCTCTGCCAACTATCATGGCTATTGTTTTCCAGTCAAATGAAAAGCTTAGATAAAGCGCTTGATAGCGCTCTCTGAGTCTTACATCTCTGGATTTTTTATAAAGTCTGAGAAAATCCTCTTTTGTATGCTTCCCTTTCAATTGAATTTTTTCCATAATTCCATATGATTCTTGAGAATTTTACGTTTTCGGTACACTAGCAAACATGTCGGTATTCTTTCTTTGGTTAGCTATAAAGAAGATTGTATAATTATTATTTTCTTTTTTTGTGTTTTCCTTTTTTAGATTTTGCCAATTTGATTAATTTCTTTACTTTAGATTCCTTGCTTTTATTGCTAGGACCTCTTGTTTTTCTCAGGAGTTTTTTTATTTTACGTCCCTTGATTTTTCTTGTTTTTACATTCTTTTTCTTTGCCATAGGTATCAACCACTGAATAAATTGATTATAGCTGACATCTGGACTCGGTGGAGAAAGTGCCCTGAGCACCGACCAACTCAATTCTTAACCTATCGGTCTGCTTTAGGGTTATCTTCTTCGTCCCATATACAAGCTTAACCAGTGCAAGTTTCGTATGGTGAGTTATAGTCCAGACACCATATTAATTGCTGAACACTTGACAGAGGCTGACATGGTAACATCCTTTCCAGGACAACCGAAATATCCTTATCAGCTAATAAATTTATTTAGATTATGTAATATATAAAGTAATCTTGTAATCCACTGGTCAAATTCGTAGAGAGCAAAGGTCTTTTGAATGTTTTGAGGAAATGAAATTTCTTCAAACTCTCAAAGAATTCCATTCTTTGAAGATTTCAGGCGAACTTCTGTTCACCATGAAAAGACCAAGTGGTATTTCTGATATACAGAATGGTATTATTGGAGATGTTGTTAATAAAAAAGTGAATAGGATTGTAGAATGGGCTGAGAAAACATATCCTGATAATATTATTTTGTATAAAAAAACTTGGTGATGTGAAGGAATATACTAGCCAGGAAATAAGGGAACATGTTATTAGAGTTCTTAGAGAATTTTTAAAGAAGTAGATATCTGATTAGAAAATAGAGGGAATGAAAAAACTCTATAGTGCAAGGCTTATGAGAAGATATAGTCATCCCACTAAACAATCAGGATTATTTAATGGGAGACAGTATAGTTATAGTGAACCCAATAAAGATTCAGGATATGATACCATTGGGTTCACATATAGCAAACCACAAATTATAATATTGATTCTTTTGTGGGTTAGCTATAACCCACAATTATTGTAGTCGGTATTCTTTAGTGGGTTAGCTATAAGTGATGACTCCTTGAATAAGAAAAGTACTGGCAAGGATGACTAATAGGATTGCATTCAGCTGCGTGCCTGAGAACTGGACAAAGAATTTTTCTGCTTCTGGCTTTGGCAGTGGTTTTGTTAAGTTTGTCATTTTTTTCTTTGATTTGTCAGATTGTTTTGAAAAATAGACTTTTTTAAAACCATTTGATATTTTTCCTTTCAGTGTCATAATCATAATTTGTTATTTGTGATATATATAGCTAATATTTATTTTTCTATTTTGATACATTGTTCAGGAATTCCCGCACTTGTCTGAGAAATTCTTTTAACATGAAGTTTGTCAATATTTTTGTGTTGTCTTTTTCGACAGATTCAATCAATGACTGGAAGTATGCGTCTTTTTTTACAGAAACATTAAGCAGGGAAAATCCTGCATCAATCAGTGTTTTGTTCAGCAATAGTCTGCAAATTCTTTTATTGCCATCAAGAAAAGGGTGTATTTTATATATCCTATAATGCGTCTGGACTGCTTTTTCTATTGGGTTTAGCTTTGTTGAATTATACCACTTAACGAATGTTTCAAGCTGGCTGTTCACTTTAGTGAAATGTGGTGGTCTGTAGGAAATTTCTCTTCCAGATGGATTTTCGCTATCGCGTATATGCAAATAAACCTGTCTGTGTCTGATATTTCCAGGCGTTTTTTCTTCAACCCCTGCCATAATTGTTTTGTGCAAATCTAATATGTATTTTTTATCGAGTGTATGTGTATGTTTTATCGATTTAATCGCATTAAGCATGTTTTTGCTGATTTGTTCTCGCATAGTTAACTTAGTTGTCTTTTCTAGAGCACGGCAGACATCTCTTAGAGTTACATCAATGTCTTCAGTTACAAGAGTGGTTAGAGTGAAGATTAATGTGCTATCGACTTCGTGCTGTCGCTTTTGAATTGTAGAGAGGGATGCGAATTTCTTGTCAAACGCATCTCTGAACAATAGTGCTTTGATCAGATCGTCTTTGGAAACAAATTCTGTGGTATAATTCTTTCCAGCTAGTTTTAATATTATTTCTGATTTGAAATCGTGCCCGATTTTTGATAGTCTGATTCTTGGTGGCTTTTTTAAACCAATGTATTTACTAAATGTTTTAGACTTTTTAGCTATGAAATAGCTAAAATCAAGATAATAGTAATGTTTTCCCTTAATAGCCTTTATACGCAGTGCCATGTTATAATTAGGCTGATAAAAATATTTAAAGTTATCAGCCTAACTCTCAGAAGGTCATTGGGCTGATAAAATATGTCTAACTTATCAACCTATATGTTTTTTATAGAAATAGGTAATGATTTATCCTGTGTAATCAATGCTTTCTATTCTTTCTCGTTCTGATTTTTTCTTTTGAAGAATTGATTCATAGAATTTGTTCATTTCTTCGCTCACAGATGGTTTTATTTCATCAAATGCTTCTTTGAAATCATCTGCTGTGATTTTATCACTGTCTATGTTTTTTCTAAGTGCATGAAGCGCTGCTTCTCTTGCCAATGCTTCAATGTCTGCTCCTGAATAACCATCTGTTTGATCTGTTAGTTCTTCTAGATTAACTCCTGATAATGGCATTTTTTCTGTCATTATTTTAAATATGGTTAGTCTTGCTGCTTTGTCTGGTGTTGGAACTAGTATCTGTCTATCAAATCTACCTGGTCTTAATAATGCTGGATCAAGAATATCTGGACGATTTGTTGCTGATAATACGATAACATCTTTCATGTCTTCAAGACCACTCATTTCTGCTAACATCTGGGACACAACTCTTTCAGTAACCTGGGTTCCCTGGTCCATTCCTCGTTTTGGAGCAAGTGCATCTATTTCATCAAAAAATACTATTGATGGTGCTACTTGTTTTGCTCTTCTGAAAACATCTCTTAGATGCCTCTCTGACTCGCCCACCCACATCGACATGAGTTCTCCTGCTTTAATATATATGAAATTTACACCACTTTCATTTGCAACTGCTTTTGCAATCATGGTTTTTCCACATCCTGGCGGACCGTATAACAGGATTCCTTTTGGTGGTCTTATTCCTAGTTTTTTGAATGCGTCTGGATTTTTCAATGGCCATTCTATACTTTCCTTAAGATGTTGTTTAACTGCTTCCAGTCCTCCGACATCAGACCATTTAACATTTGGCACTTCCATCAGAACTTCACGCATTGCAGATGGCTGAACCATTCGCATTGCATTTTTAAAATCATCTGCTGTCACAATTAGTTTTTTCAACATTTCTGGTGATAGTGGTTTGTCTTCTTTTATAGATCCTATTTCTGGGAGAATTCTTCTTAGTGAATACATTGCCGCTTCTTTGCATAATGCTGCAATATCTGCACCAACATAGCCATAGGTTACATCTGCTATTTTACTGACATCAACATCTTTTGCAAGAGGCATTCCTCTTGTATGAATCTGCAGAACTTCTTTTCTTCCCTGCTTTGTTGGCACTCCTATTTCAATTTCTCTATCCAATCTACCTGGTCTTCGCAGAGCAGGATCAATTGAATTTGGTATGTTTGTTGCTCCTATAACAATTATTCTTCCTCGTTCTTTTAGTCCATCTAGTAATGTCAATAGTTGTGATACTACTCTTCGTTCAACTTCTCCTTTTACATCTTCTCTTTTAGGAGAGATTGAATCTATTTCATCTATGAATACAATTGATGGTGCTTCTTTTTCAGCTTCATCAAATATCTTTCTTAAATTTTCTTCAGAGTTATGTGCAAATATACCGCCTACTCCACCAACAAAGTTTTCACATGGAGAGACTGATACGTCATAAACATATGTGTCATTACACTCAATTTCTTTGATACTTTCCACAACATCCCAGTAAATATCACTCTGCGCAACTGCTTCTAACTCTGGAAATTCCATTGTTTCAATAACACCTGTTCCTATGGTATCTGAATTTTTCCATTCTGAAAGATTATGTGTTATGAACTCTTTTACCTCTCCTGTTATAGGTATTTGTGATGTTCTTGTGAATTTTATTGATTTTAGATAATTATCTATGTCTTGCATTTTCATTGAATTGGAAAATCCTATATGTTTGAATTTTTCTAGGTTTTCTGCGCCTGTGAAGCAAACTCTTAGGTTTAATCCGTCTTTTTGCTGCACATCATATTTTTTTGCAACAATCCCAAAGTACAGCATTAGATACATTAGGTCATCTGCAAGAAACTGGCTTCGTGTAGAATATTCTACTGTTATAACACCTCGTTGGTTTTTGTATAAAGAACCGTCTCCACTAAAACATCCTTTTAGGAAATAGGCTATTTTTTCTTTTGGTAGATTGAAAACCAATTCTGGGATTTTTTTACTATGAGAATCTCCCTCAAATCCAAGAATCTGTAATATTGTACTAAATGCCATGTTGTTTATGTATATGTCTGTTCCTTGTGTGTCTTTTTTTCTATAAACAGTACATGGTCCAAATATCTTTTCACAAAGTGGCTTTACATAGGCTACTTCTTTTTCATTTATACTAATTCTCATGGATTCGCTGGTTGTTCCTTTGTAATTATACGATCCTTCTGCTATCCATAGTCCTAAAAATTCAGCTAATTCATTTGTTATTTCTAGAACAGCTGGTATTGGTTTGAATTTCGATGATATCTCTATCTTAGTTGAATCTATCTTGATGTTGGCTTCTTTCATCAATTGAATAAATTTCGATACACTAACACCAACGTTTTTGCCATAGATATCATACACATATTTTTTATTTATACCAAGAATGGTTGCTGTCTTTTCTATTCCTAGTTTTACAGTAGCTGTTTTTATCATATCTGAATTTTTTATAACAAGACCATGGTCGTTTTCTTTTAATATATCTAGAAGATTTATTTTATTCACTAGAAGTTCTGACTGCGGTATTGTCTTTGGCACTGCTATATATGATTTACCTGGTATAAGCTCGTTTGTCTTTACACTAATTACTTTTGTTCCATCCAATGTGAATAAAGAATGGCAGTCTGTTACTTGTATCTTTCTACCGCTTTTTGTTTTTATTTCCATCATTTTGTGTATATTTGGATGAAGAATTAATCCGCATATTGGTGAGAATTTTGCTTTTCCGTTTTTATCAAAAGCAAGAACTTTTTTATTTTCATAATCATTTTTTTCAACAAGCTCTCCAATTTTTACAAATTTTGTTTTTCCATTATCAGATATTATTATTTTCTCATCATATGGCAAAGAACCGCCATACCATTTTGAATTATGTAAAAAGAAATAAGGTCCACCAATGAAATTATCCTTGTCAACTGTCAGATCAAACAACTCTCCTTCTTCTAAATTTTGAATATCATCTATCCTAATCCAACCAAGATCTGTTCTGTTCAATAGCTCGCATTCTGCTTCTACCGCATTATCAATGACGTCATATTTTTTTGCGATTGAATATATTTTATTAAAAGCATGTTTTGTGAAATGTTTTTTCCCATAAATATAGCTATCATTATTTCTGAATGTAGAATATGAAAGGGTTTTTATTCTTGAAACAAGAACCTGTGGATAAGGTATGTGATTAAGTTGTCTTTCTTCTACATTATCTATTTTCTTAAATCGTTCTATTCTTTTGTTTGATATCATCCCTATTTCAGCAAATTTCTTTTTGTCAAGAACTATTAGTTGATGCATCAATCCTTTTGGTGTATTGTGCTTTCTCAAATTAGTAGATATATCAAGTCTCATCTGCATTAAAGCCTGTAGCTGTTTCAAAAATTTATTTGATTTACTATATATTTTAACAATAGGGTGTTGCTTTCCTGATATACAGCCATCTCCCTCAAAATATCCTCTTACGAAAGATTGTATTTCTTCTTTTGGGAGTTTGAACATATAACCAGAAATTGTTGGAACTTTCTTCCCTGAATTAATACCGAGTTTTTTGAAAACCTGAACAAGAAGTTTTGAATATATGACAATCCTTCCATCAGCATATTCTGTAGATTTATCAATATTGAAAATATCTTTCATAAGAGTTTTGTATCTTTCCCTGAGTTCATAGGAATTGTTTGCAAACGTGACAGAATCTTCTTTCTTTGATACATGACCTTCGGATACAAGCAAACCAACCAATTCCATGAGTTTTGGAGAGGTTTCTTTAGGGACCTCGATGAAATTGCTTCTTGATATATTTTTGCTTGCAATAGCATGGTTTCCATTTTGTTCAATTGTTTCTATTGATGGAATTTCATAACTTTTTCCTTTCAGAATGACATTTCCTATCCTACACACAAAATCATTTTTTCTAAGTTCTTCTGCTTTTTTCCACATCAGTTTTCCATTTTCATATACCAAAAATGGCTGATTTGAAGATGTTATCAGTTCATTTCCGTCATTCATGGAAAATTTTAATCTTTTTGCCTTTAACTTTGTTACGTGTGTAATATTTGCTTTGGATATAGTTCCATTAGTATCTATTGCATAGGTTGAAATAGGCTCATTGAGTTTATTTGTTTCAACAGCAATGTTTTTGAATTTCTGCTTTATTACATCTCCCTTTTTATCAAACATGTCTCTTATTTTCACATGCCCGTTTGGATTTGTGAGTATGTCAGTTTCCCCGTCTAAACACATAATCTCTGGACCATTGATTACAAAGAATTTTGCACCACTTTCATTGGCAACTGCTTTTGCCAATAAAGTTTTACCTGTTCCAGGTGGACCGTGTAATAGAATTCCTTTTGGCGGATCTATTCCTAGTCGTTCAAATAATTCTGGGTGTTTTAATGGAAGCTCTATCATTTCTCTTACCAATTGAATTTCATTATGCAGACCTCCTAGATCTTCATATGTCACCTCTGGTATTTTTTCTTCTATTTCAACATCCCTTGCCTGTGGAAGAACTTCTACCTCTGTGTCTTTCATAATTCGTACTGGTCCTTTTGGATCTGTTGACACCACAACAAATTTTTCTTCTCCAAATGGTGTTAATATAAAATCTATTCCAAAGAATTCTTCAAACATTGAAAAACTATTATCTCGTCTCTGTCTTATGATAGGATTTGGCACTAGTATGTCTCCTTTTGTCATTGGTCTCATTAGTATGTTTCTTCTCAATAATTCTCCTGACATATGCACGACTATTCCTTTTCTTGCCGGTGCAATGACTACTGATTTTGCTTCTTTAATATCAGATTTTCTTACACTAACAATATCACTAATACCTGCATTGCAATTTTTTCTTACAAGACCATCCATTCTAATAATATCTAATCCAACATCTGCTGGATAGGCACGCAATGCTATTGCCACTGTTTTTCGTTTTCCTTCGACTTCAACAACATCTCCTTCTGATATGCCTATTTTTTTCATGTCTTTAGCAGATACTCTAACAATACCACGGCCAAAGTCGCTTCGCTCTGTAAGTTCTCCTACAGTTAGTTTAATATCAATTGTGTTTGGTTTGTCTGCCATATCAAATTCCACTATTCATACTTTGTCTGGCTTTCTTATAGTCATCCAAAGAATTGCATATACATAATATCATACTTCTTTGGCGACTATATGTGAAACAAGTATTATTATATTGACATTATACTTGTTTCACTATAAATCCTTTCTATTTCTTCTCAACATCACTTCTATCATATCACATTCCACTTTTTTATGCCATTGGTCAAAAAATAACTCTACTTGTTTCATGTGTTCCATGGCTATCATGAATACTGAACTACTTATCTTTTCATGTGGTATGTTATCCAAAAGGCCTGGTCTTCTATAATTATATGTTTTTCTATTGCCTGGTACCATTTGCTTCCAGCCATAGAGATCTTTAAAAAATTTATTTCTCTCATAGTTTGAATCAAACCTATCAATCAGGGTATCAAAACTTACTATAACCACTTTTTCATTTTTTCTAAATATTATGTGCATAACTCTAAACCGCCTACAGACTAACGCCTTCGGCGTTGATTTGTTTAAGTTTCCCCAGGTTTAAGTTAATCCTGCCCCTTCTTCTGCTTCTTACAGAATATAATATTGTCTTACTGAACCGCGGAAACCTGCTATTTATTAGTATACAGGTGTATACTAATTTAGTATTCTGTGTACACTAAAGTATTTATAGTTATAGTGAACCCAATAAAGATTCAGGATATGATACCATTGGGTTCACATATAGCAAACCACAAATTATAATATTGATTATTTTGTGGGTTAGCTATATCTAATATGTCACTTTTTATGCTTTTGGTGAAAAGTTCTATTATGCAGGTAAAAAGAGTAGCAACCAATACACCGTTGGATACAATATTGGAAGGTGGGATTGAGTGTGGTGTGATAACAAATCTATATGGACCTCCTGGATCTGGAAAAAGCAATATATGTATATCTACTATTCTGCAGGCAGTTGGAAAGATTTTGTATATTGACACAGAGGGTTCTTTTTCACTGGATAGATTTAAACAAATGGGTGGCGATGAAACGTTTCTTAATAATATTATATTCATGGATATTCATGACTGGAAAAGCCAGTATGATCATGCATTAAAGATTGATAAAATTATTCAAAAGGAAAGAATTGGACTTATTGTAATTGATTCATTAGTTGCACTCTATAGATTGGAATTGGATGTGAGTGATAAAGACGTTGCATCAAGAACCAATAGGCAGCTGGCAACAATATATTCTATTTTTTCAAGAATATCAAGAGAAAGAAATATTCCTGTGCTTGTTACAAATCAGGTATATGGTTCTGGTGATGATATTGAACCGACTTCAAAGGCAATAGCACGTTATTGGTCAAAGTGTTTGGTTGAATTAAAGGCATTGAACAAAGAGAATTGTAGACGAGCTATTGTTAGAAAACATAGAAGCATAGCAGAGGGAAAGACTATTGACTTTGAAATCACTCAAAATGGAATGAAAGAGATGAAAGGTTTTTTTAGGTGAATTTACCTGACACATAATCAGCTGACTGATTATGCGTGGGGTGTGAAACACCTTTAATCATATAATTTATAAATAAAGGTGTTTCACATGGGATGGATATTGAGAACATTGGCTATAATTGATATAATTGCTGCAGTGATGCTTCTCATAGGAGTGTTTGACATACCTGTTTTGAGTATCATTATCATCGGCAAATTGATAATACTTGGAATTACTAGTATGTTTGCAGATGCTCTGTCAAGGGTATATGGTGTGGTTGATATTACTGCTGGTATAATGATTTTCTTTAGTGTGGTATTATTTCCACTGAATATGATAATTGCACTGGTGCTGGTGTATAAGGGTGTGATTAGTCTTTTTTAGAATTATTTTCTGTGATAATCAATTATATATTTTGGAAGTACTCTTTTCTTAATCATCTGTTTTGTTTTTTGTTCAACTGTTTGAAAATAGGGCTTTTTCCTAAAGTGGTTTATCAGGTCTTTGATTTCTTCTTTAATTGTATGTTTGACATAGAATTGGATCAACTCTCCTTTTGCGGCTAGTTTTTTTGCTTTTTTAACATCATTATAGTTTTCCAAGACCATTGTTCTAATTTTATTTTTTGTCAGGGTTGCTGCTGTTGTTCTATAGCATGTGACATAAATAATTAAACATATGATGTCACTGCTATATGCAGAAGACATTATTTTTCGTACAAAATAATGTCTTCTACTATATGACTACCGTCTAGCATAAAATAGACTGCTTTTGGATTTTTTCTGTGAAAATCATTGAACAGTTGTTTTAGTTTTCCATTTAGATGTGGTATTACCAGATCTTTATGCATCAATGGAACTGGAGGAATAATTTTTCCACAGTTTTTCTCACATATTCTAAAATATATCTTTAGAATATGTTCATTGTGAAGCGGAAAATCATTTAGTGTAATGATTTTATCTGGTGATAGGTTTAGTGATCTCATAGTATTAGATAAATTTATTGTATATAATAGTTTGTGTTAGAAGATGCTGTGTTATTATCTAGAGAATTATTCTTCTTTTGGTTCTTCTTTTTTCTTTTGACCAAGAAGACCTATTTTTGTTTTATCAAACCATTCTTTTTTTGTTGGACAGTGTATGTCAACACACATTCTAAATGGTTTTTTACCTTCTCTTCTTACCTGAATTATTGGAGATTTGCATTCTTCACAAACCTTTTCAGTTGGCATCAATAGTCCAAATCTTGGCAGAGGTGCACTAAATTTACAGCCTTTTTTAAATCCACTGCAACCAACAAAACGATTTCCTGTTGCCCATAGTTTGTGTATTCTTAGTTCACCCTTACATTTAGGACAGATTCCAAGACGGTTTGCTTTCTCCTGTGCTTCTATTATTGCTTCTGTCAGTAGTTTTCCTACCTTTGCTTCTTTTTTTCTAAAACTATTGCATATTGTCGTTAGTGTTTTCTTTGCCTCATCCAATACTTGATGACGTTTTATTTTATCTAAACTAACATCTTCGCACTTTTGTTCAAAGTGGCGGGTTAGCTTTTCTGAAACTATGTCTGGTATATTTTTTTCAAGAATCTCGGATAGTTTTTTTCCTAGTTCTGTTGTTTCTATGCTACGACCTATGATATATCCTCTGTTATACAATGTTTGGAGAATTGCTGATCTGGTTGACTTTGTACCTAGTCCACGTTCTTCCATTTCTTTTATAACAGATCCCTGTGAATAGCGGGCTGGTGGCTGTGTTTGTTTTGATAACTGTTCTGGATTTGTAATTGTCAATTTTTCTCCTATTTTCAAATTTGGTAAAACCAATTCTTCGCGGCTTGCATATTTTCCATAGAGCTTTGTCCAACCAGGTTCTATTGTTTTTGTTCCTCTGATGAAAAATGTGTTATTGTCTATATCCAGAGAAACTTTTTGTGATTCTCGTTTAGCTGGCTCTCCGAAACATGCTAGGAATCTTCTTACAACAAGATCATATACTTTTCTTTGCAGATCTCCTACTTTCTTAGGAAGTTCTCCTGTTGGATATATTGCTGGATGTGCTGCATCTAGCTTAGCTCCTTGTTCTGGAACTAGTGTTTTCAATGCAAGTAGTTGTTTTGCAGCACTTTCCAGATGTTTTTGTTTTCCAAGATTTGTAATTATTTTCTTATAGTTTATATCTGGTGGAAGTTTTTCAGATGATGTTCTCGGATAGGATATTAATCCTGCTTGATAGAGTGCTTCTGCTAAACTCATTGTTTGCTGAGGACTGTATCCAAAATATCTATACACGTCTGCTAAGAATGATGTTGTGTTATATGGTTTTGGTGGTTTTTGTGATATTATCTTCTTTGTAATGTCTTTTATCACTGCTTTTTTACCTTTTATTGATTTTAGAACAGCATCTGCTTTTTTCTTGTCCCATATTTTATCTTCTTCATACTCTGCATTCAATTCTTCTTTTCCTATTTTTATTTTACATTTTATTTCCCAAAATGGTTTTGGTTTAAATGCTTCTATTTTTTTCTCATGTTTATGCAACATATGAAGAGTTGGACCCTGTACACGGCCTGTTGAAATTATCTGAAATCGTCTACCGGTTGATTTTATTGCTGATATCAGTGCTCTTGAGATAGATACTCCCCACATATGATCTAGGTAATGACGGGTAAGGCCTGCTTCTACTTGACCAAAATCAATGTGTTTAGATATTTTTTCAAAACTTTCAAGCAATTCTTCTTTAGTCATTGTAGAAAACTTCATTCGTTTCGCATCTTCTTTTTTACAAAGAAATCTTAGAACATTGTAACCTATAACCTCTCCTTCTGTGTCGTAATCAGTTGCTATAATGAAATCATCACCATTGATAGCGACCTTTTCAACAACATCAAAATATTTTTTACTAAATGCTCCGAATTTTGATGCTTGGAAAGTTGGAATCCAGTCAAGATCAAATATTGGATAGGATTGTCCTTTTTTTGTGTTTTTTAGTGTAAATAGATGGCCGACTGCTGCAACCACCTGGTATTTTTTGTTTTTATTTGTAAATTCATACCACTTGACTCCTTCTTCTGAAACATTTTCTTTCAGGTCTTTTTCAGCCAAAGCCTTTGCTATGCTTCTTGCTGCTGTGGGTTTTTCTGCAATTATTACTGTTACCATACATATACCTGTTATATTTGTATATAATAACCTATTGTTTGCTCTGATTATAATTGTAGAAAAGTTTATATAGCATTATTCGGCTTATATGCTGTGTTTTTATTGATTGTGGTAGACTAATATTTAATGTTTGCTGATTGGTTAAAGTTTGGGAAAATTAAATACAATGGTGAGTGTTGTGTAGAATATCTTCAAACTCATATTTTTCATGATTTTAAAAACTCTGTAATTCAAGGTTACGTGGGTGAGTCTATTGTTAATCTGTCAGTTCCTCCTACCAAACAATTTAGTAAAGTGTTTTCTCTTTCAGCAGGTAATGAGGCTGGTGATATTATGGCATCATATTGCTGTGATAATGGAAGTAATCATAAAATTATAATAACACCGAAAACATCATGTTCTGTGATATACAGACGACGTTGGAATAGGGCAAAATTGAATATCACATTAACAGAAAGTCTTCCGCATTTCTGTTTTGAAATCGTAGAGGGTGATGCTTCTTTTTTTATAGATGAAGAATATATACGCTGCCATCATTATGCTATACGAGCTTAACGATATTATTCTTTTTAGAACGATGTGATTTAGTTTTCTATACTAATTTTTTAATCAATTCACCAAAGGCAGGACGGGTTATGAATATTCCTATTAGCACACCAAGGATTGTTGTTATTGCAAATCCTCGTAATACTCCAAGACCTAGTATTGTTAATGGTAGCATTGCTCCTATTACTGTTCCACCTGCACCAAATATTATGAATAGTGCTCGCTTGATTCTTTCTTTAACTGTTATTACTTCTTTACCTTCTCGCATTGCCTGATCAACTAGAATAATCTGGGCATCTATACCTGTTCCTATGATTGCTATTATTGCTGCTACTGAGGCTATGTCTATTGTCCATCCAATTGCAACAGAGGCTCCAAATATTATTACGATTTCACTCATTGAAGTTGCTAGCATTGGTATGACAATTTCTTTTTTCCTATATCTAATTGCTACTATTACAGATACTGCAATAACTGCTGCTATTATTGCTATAATTATGTTTGTCAGGAATTTTGTTCCTAGATTTGGAGATACTTCATCCATTTGTACTATTTCTATTTTTGTTGGCAGTGAACCACTTTTTAATATTGTCTGGAGTTTTCTCTGGGTTTTGAATGCTTCTTTTGAATCAGATGAATATCCTGTTATGGATGGTTCTTGAATAATCTGTCCTTTTAGATCTGCTGATATGGTCAGTGAATCTATTAGTTCATCATCAAGATAGAGATAGATTGATGAAGATAGTCTTGATCCTGATGGTGAAAATACTTTGTCTAGATTGCTCGTTGCATAGCTAAATTTTTGTGCTCCTTCATTGCTTAGTTTTACTAGGAAAAACCATCTAAAGCCGTTGTCAACTGGCTCTATTCCTGATTTCTGAGGATCAAAATAAACTAATACAACATCGTTTCCTGTGAATACCTTTGCTGAAATGTTTGCTGTGTTGTTTTCTATGGTTAGAATTGTTAGTGGAATATTATCAATTATTGTGGTCTGGTTTTGCATCAAAGTATTATTTCCTATAATCACGCTGTTGTTTAATACAGTTATGCTATATTCTTTTTCAAATTTCAATAATTTGCCTGTTTCAACAATAATTGGTATTGTTGCTTCGAATTTTCCCTGTCTTTGTAAAAGATCCTGAAGCTCTTCTCTGTTTCCTCCTGCCATTGTAATTTCTACAAATCCTTCATCACCACTTTTTATTGATCTAAATCCAGCTTCTTTAAGTCCATAAATATTTATTCTTGTTTGAAGAGTTGATATTATTCTTTCTAGTGTATCATTCTCAAGGGTCTGTGGTTTTATTACTGCTCTGACTCCTCCTTCAATATCAAGACCAAATGATATTTTTGTTGATTGTGTTTGTTTTACTTCTAATCCTAGGGAACCATTTACTTTTACATATTTTTCTCCTTTGCTTGTGTCAAGTTTTGTTATACCTGTGTATTGTTTTTGAAAATCACTTACAACAGCTGGATTGCTGTTTATGCTATAAATTATATCTCCTGCTGACAGCTGTGTTGTTGAGTTTTTTGAAACATAGGTTACTGTGACGCCGGTTGGTGAAAAATTTGGAGAGATTATAAGAACTGATCCAACAACCAATATAATCAGCAATATTACTTTCCAGTTTTTAAAAACTTCTAACATATTTATCACTTAATCTGATTTTGTGGTTGATTTGTAAACTTTTCTAAATTCTCTGCTTTTACCAATATCTTCTATAGAGCAATCGTATAATGAATATGATATTTCAAGTGTTTCACGTATTTTTCCAGCGTTGTTATAAACATTGATAAAACCGCGTACAGGTACACCCATACGTGTTTGCATTGCACCTCTTCCAATGCTATTTCCGTCTGGCATTTCATATTTTTCGCCTGTTTTTTCACGCGAAGGGGTTATGTTTATTCCAAACAGTTGTTTTATAAAATTCATATAATCACTCTATTTTATTTCTGACTTTCTTTTCTTTGCATGTGCCATCTTAGGATTCCTGTGTTAGTAAACCATGTCATTGGTAGATCTACTGCAAGACCAACTATTAGCACCAGAGACATCTGTTGCAGTACATGTGAGCCTGAAACAAAATACAATGTCACCAGGGCTGCTATTGCGCAGGCTGTCATTGTTACTCCTGTTTTCATTGCATTTTCTATTCGCTTTTCAATAGAGTCTTCTTTTCGTTTCAATACTTCTGATGTTAGTACAATGTCTGTGTCAACAGAATATCCTATTAGCATCAGCAGAGCTGCAAGTGTTGCCAGTGATAGCTGGATATTCAAAAAGTGCATTCCTACCATGGCTATCATGATATCTGAAATTCCTGCAAATATTACTGCTAGAGATGGTACTGGTGATCTGAATATTATAAACACTACAATTGCCATGATGATAAATGCTGTTATCATTGCAAGCTGTGTTTGTTTCCAGAATACTTCTCCGAGAGATGGTCCGATTGTTTTCACACTATATTCTCCTGAAACACCAAGCTCTTTTAATGTATTAAGAAGAGTGGTTTCATCTGCATCTGCTGAAGTCTCTATTAACAGGGTTGTTTCTAGTCCTGTTACTATTTTAAAATTAGCTTCTGGCATTGCTGCTGCCAATTGATTTAGATCTGGTGATTTATCAAGAGACATGGATATTAGCTTTCCTCCTGTCAGTTCTATGTCTCTTTCAACAGGAGACCCTGTTTGAATTATATTATAAACTAGAAATCCTGCTGAGAGCAGTGATACTATGATTGTTATTATCATCAATGGCTTCCATTTGTTGTGATAAAATTCTCGTATTCCCATTGTTACACCATACTAGCTATACGTTTTATTTTGTATAATACTATTCAGTATATTTCAGAGCCAATGTTTAAAAAGGTGAATTGTCTGGTTTTTATGCATTTCTTCTATCATTAGCTTATGTATGATGTTATAATTGTTGGTGCTGGAATAGCTGGTTCTGTGCTGGCTGATAGATTAGGAGATTTGAATGTTCTTGTTATTGAGAAAAATAGAAATACAAAGGTGGATTCTGGTATTGTTGCTGCAAAACATATTGGCAGAACTATACCAAAGGGATTGGTGGATGATAAAATTGATAAAATGTCTTTGGTATCACCAGGTGGCAGGATTATTGATATACATACGCAAAAACCTTTTGCATTTCTTGTTAATAGGGGTAAACTTGAAAGTTATTTTAGAAAACTTGTTAAGAAAAATATTGTCTATGATTGTGTAAAAGAGATTATATGGGAAGATGGGTTTGTACAAGTTGTTGGTGAGAATGATAGATACTATGGAAAGATTGTGGTTGGCTGTGATGGTGCTTGTTCTAGTATTAGAAAGGCAATGCAGCCAGGTGAAAAGAGAGCTATGATTTATGGTGTTATTGGACACCATAGAATAGAACAGGAAAATATTCATATTTATTTTAATAAACTATTTTCAAAGGATTTTTTTAGCTGGACAATACCACAAAACAATGAGTTTGGTCTCATGACTGCAGCTGATCCTCTTGGATATTGTAATTCTTTTAAACGAAAGATGGGATATGATTCTGATGTTTTCATCACACCAATGACAATTGGAATGAGAAAAAGCTATGGTGATATGGCTCTATTGGTTGGTGAGTCTGCTGGACAGGTAAAGCCTATAACAGGTGGTGGAATTGATATGGCTATTTCATGTTCTGTGCATGCTGCTGGTGTGATTAAAAAAGCAGTTAGAAGTAATAACACTGGTGGTGATTTTTTACAGTCATATGAAATGTTGTGGAAGGGTGAATTTGGAAAAGAGATTGAGAAACAGATGTGGCTGAGAAAAATTTATTCAAAATTAAATAATCAGCAGATAGATGAGTTGTTTAATATAGCTAAAACTGTAAAAATTGGAGAGATAGATGATTATATTGGGCTGAGTGGTCTTATGAAACATGTTCCTAGGATACGTTTATTTTTCTGGGCATTGAGAAATGTTGGGGTTTTTAGATGATTTCTCATTGACAATTTTATTGAAACCCGATATTTATTAGAAATATTTTATTCTGTTTTATATTTTTCCAATAGCTGTGGAAATGTCAAAGTTAGCAAGTCTTTTGCAAACTCATCTCTTGCATCCAACAATCCTTGTTCATAATCTTGTTCATAATTTTTTTCTAAACCTGTTTTTGAAGCGTTCGCAATTTGCTCTGGTTTATTTTTCCCAGCAAATTGCTCAGACCCACTCGAAAGCACCCCACCAAGATCGTCAT
>JAZDMZ010000048.1:0-9917 GCA_043800495.1 Candidatus Aenigmatarchaeota archaeon | reverse complement strand
TTGTAATATTTCCATTAGCTGTCATTGTTATTCTTCTTCCACTGGCGTCATAGGTATAGGAAATTGTTTTTCTAAACAGACCATTGTCATCTGTTATTGATATTACATTGTTCAGATTATCATAGGCATATGAAATAGAATAATTATTTGAATCGTTTATGGAAAGAATTTTATCTGTAGAATCATATTTATAATTAACAGAATATCCTCTGTTATCTGTTTTTCTTATCAGCCTGTCTAGTGTATCATAGGAATATGAAAGGTTGTTTCCATTTGCATAGCGTGCTTTGCTAACCAATCCTAGTGAATTGTATTCATAATGCTCTGCATTTCCAGATGGATCTGTAACTGATGTCAGCTTTCCAGCATCATCATAATTCATTGTAGTGTTCTTATTGTTTGGATTCATGATCTTGATAAGATTTCCACTTTCATCATGGAAATATTTAAGCTCTGCTCCAGTTGCATCTATTATTTTATCAGATTCACCCATTGGGTCTTCTTCAATGCGCATTGTGTTTCCATTTGCATCTGTTGCGCTGATGAGAGAGCCGGTAACATCATAGGCAAAGCTGGTTTCATGACCAGCTTGATCTATTATTTTTTCAACAAGCCCTTTTTCATTATATCTCATATGCATTGTTCCAGAAGGATCTGATATATTAAGTAATCTACCAATTGCATCTGTTTTATAATATTCTGTTTTTCCAGCACTGTCAGTTGAACTTAAAAGACGGCCATGGCTATCATAGGAATAGGTGTTTTGTATGCCTGTTAGATCAGTTATGTTTATCAGATTACCAGAATTATCATAGTACATGTATGAACTGCTTCCATTACTGTTTGTTATTGCTATTAGATTTGCTTTTTCATCATAGTCAAAAACAATATAGCTTTTTACATTTGTGACATTTTTCAACAGTGAGACATATGTTGTGCCATTGTCTATATTTTTCCAACTATATGCTGTCTGATTTCCTAATGAGTCTGTTTCTTTTATAACATTTCCAAATGAATCATATTCATAGTTATATGCAGCCCTATTGTCATTGGTATATTTGATAATATTCATTAAACTGTCCCATGCCATGTACACAGATATTTCTGTGGGGTCTGTTATTTTGACTGGGTTTCCTGCGCTGTTTAGATATATTGTTGTGGTTTTATCCATGGAATCTGTTACAGTTACCATATCATCAGTATATTCTATTGACAATAGTGTAACTTCGATGACATCTTCTGCACGAAACAATATTATGTTACTGCTTTGCAGTGGGTTGTAAACACTGGTCTTGATATCCTTTAGCATGCTATTGTTATAATATGAAAAGAGTAGGGTAGTATTATCAGGACTGATGGCACTCTTTATTTTATGATTATCATAATATGAATACTGTATTTCTACTCCAGCTGGATTGATGGTTTTTACAAGATCGTTTGTTTCATATTCATATTTTACCTGACGACCGAGGACATCTGTTATGGTGCTAATTTTTTCCTGATTGTTGTAGCCTAGATTAAGTTCTATTCCAGAAGCATCATATATTCTTATCAATTTGTTATCAGAATACTCAAAATTTAGTGAATTGTTGTTGCTGTCTACAATTTTTGCAAGTCTGTTATTGGAATCAAATATATATTTTGAACCATCATCTATCCAAAGTGTAAATACAGTATCTTTTATTAGTTTTGAATAGGTTCCAGTTGGTGTAATATATTCACCATTGCCAATACTGACAAAGTTCTTGGATGAGCCATCTGAATCAAATAATGTTGCCGAATCATCTGAATTTTCAACAATTCTTATATCATAATTAAATGTCCAGCCAAATCCAAAAGGACTATGAATCCCATTATTATGACTGTTATATGTCCTGATTATACTAATATCAAATCCTTTTGCTGCTACTGAGATATCTTGTTCTGAAAATATCAGGTTTCCATTGGCTGAATTCACCATTCCTTCTACATAATAATGCCATGGTATATATCCTGTATCAGAGATTGATGAAGTATCTAGGTATTTTATGATTAGATTTTCCTCAGTATTCTCTGGTGGAATAGTATTATAATTATTTTCATCAGGTGTAGTAATGACACTATCTGAACCGCTGCTAGAACCACCAGATCCTCCGCCTCCTCCAGATCCACTGCTAAACGTAGTTTTACTAGAAGGTATTTCACCATTGTCTGTAGTTAGATCTGTAGAAGATGTGTCTGTTTCAAGAATATTTTGTTCAACTACACTTGTTTCTTTTTGTATACCATCTATCAGACCAGTCTTTTCATCGACCACATTGCCTGTTATGCTAAAAATAGGTAAATTGTCTGTAATTACTAACAATGATACAATTGAAATAACTAGTATTATTAAAAAAATAGGAATAATAGATATCATACCTTTACAGGATACACTAATAATCATCACACCCAAGGAATAGTATCAAACCTGTCTTTTAAAATGGTTCTTTTTACTATTTAGATGTTTTTAGTCACTGTTGGATAGTCAGAAAACAGATTTATGAATATAGTCGTCGTTGTAATAATTTAGAATATAGTAATGGACAAAACTAATTAGAATTATTATATTTTTGTCCTTACTATACATAGTTGAAGATAGTTCAACTTGTACAGATTGAATATTTGATTCAATCATGTATGTGAAGACATAACTATAATATTGTTCTAGAAAGTTATGTCTTGCACTATAATTATGACTGCTCCTGAATGGTTAATGACAAAACAAATTAAACCATTGTCATTAACTATATGCTTTGCAAGGATTTTCTGGTTTTCCTGTCGCTTCTCTCATTTTTTTGTATAAATCAATTGAGCTTTCATCTCCAAGGGTTTTTGCTTGTTCATGTAATTCACGTGCTCCTGATTGTATAAGATAGTCTACCATTTTTCTAAATATAGATTGAGTTCTAAAAGATCTTTCATAGCAAGTTGTACCCTGTATTGGAGTTATAGCAAGCCAATGAAGTGATCAAGTATAAATATTTCATTGGTTGCTATATGTGAACCAACTAGTATCATACCTGATTGTTTACTTGGTTAGCTATGACTGAGTTTTGGATAAAATTACCACTTTTCCACATGCAGCCCTTTGATGCGTTCAAAATGTTTTATGTTTCTAGTCACGATCATTTCATTGTTAGCAATAGCAGCTGCACCTATCATTGCATCAAATGCATCCAGCGATCTGCCTTCTTTCTCAAGATCTTTAATTATTTTTGCTGCTACCTTTGATGTTAAAAAATCAAAATTTATTTGTTTCAGATTTTCTGTTAGCTCTTCTATTAACATTATGTTTTTTTCTTTATTTATGGATGCATAAGCTCCTTCGAAAAGCTCAAGTGTATTTATGCTGGTTGTTGACATAGACAATCCCATGTGTTGCAATGCAATGATTTTTTTCTTTGCATCAGAGTCATTTCTTAATAATCCAACAAGAATATCTGTATCTAAAAGGACCATTCTATCACACTACAAATTAACTTTTCTTAGCTTTGTTGAGCTTCTTTTTTCTGCAATATCTTTGTATATTTTCTCTGCTTCTTTTGAAGCACCGTTCCATCTACCAGCAAAATCAATAATAGGTCTTTTGGTTGACTTTGAGGTTAGACGCACAACTACCTTTGAAAAACTTTCATTTCCATTTTTGATATATGAAAGCTTCTCGTAGGCTTCATCAGAGATTGAAATAACTTTTGTCATAATGTCACTACATATATACATGTATGCATGTATATAAAGCTATGTTTTGTGTATTCTTTTTATAGCTCTATTGGTAGATATTCTGGGTATGATACTACCAGTGAGCTATACATGGTGAACTCAGAGAGTTCACCTGTACAATGTTGAATTCTTAAAGAATTCAACTTGTGATTGAAAAGCTTTAATTTTCAAATTACAGGTTGAATTTCATTCAACCATGTATACAAACCTAATATTATCATACAAGAAAGAACCTTGTTCTTTCTGTACAGGTAAAGCAAAGCTTTACCTTATATCGGAATTCTTTATTTGGTTCACTATAAAATAAAATCGGTAGAAATGTGATAATATGATAAAAAGAAACTAAGAAATATAGTTCAGTAGAAGATTTTGGATGAACCGTTTTTCAGTTCAAATTGGATACAATTAGAATAAAACTGAAATAAAAAAAAGAAGAAAATTCAATTACTATCCTTTCTTTGCAAGCCTAATTACTTTTTGCATGCAAATAGAGTTTATCTATTTGCTGCATAAGTAAATTTGTAAACAAATTTACTTCTTGCTTGCTAGTGCGTATATTGCCTTAACAGCTAAGATTATTGCTGCTGGTGCAACAAACATAGTTACGTTGTTTAGGATAGAGTCAATGATTCTTCCCAATACATCTAGACCAGTTACTCCAGCTAGACCTACTGTGAAGATACTACCTGCACCTGCTACTACAAGTGCAATAACTGCTACTAGGAAAGGAGTTATCTCTTTCTCAGTAACTGTTGTTAATCCTACAACAACTCCAAGCACAACTAGCACTAGACCGATCCAAGCAGAGTATGCTACTCCACCCATGATGCCTGTTGCTAATCCAGCTAGGATTGCTATGATTACACACAAAAGAAAGGCCCACTCGCCTGCCTTTTCTGCTTTCATATTTTTTTACACCTTTTATATTGGCAAACAATTTTATCTGTTCTTTTGGAACAGATATTTATAGCAATAGACAATTTACATTGTCTTTGCTATAAGTCAATGACATTATATCATTAACATTATTGTATTACCATATCCATACATTGATTTCTTCTGATACTTAAGGGTTGTGGTTTTCAGAATAAATGGCTACAAATATAAGGTTTAAATAGGTGTCCAATTGCCATTTTCTATGAAAATTTGCAGAAATCAGGTTATTTTCCAGCTGTCTGGTTGATTGATTCAAACTCCTTTATAATAATGCCTATTTTTTCAATATTTTCAGCATAGGCACTAAGATTTCCTTGTTTTAGGCTAGCATCTGCCTCTAGATAGAGGTCTGATATTGTTCTGATAACATCTTCAGAGGTCATTTTTGAGCCATCATCTGTTTTATTCTGAGCAATTTCTACAAAAATCTGATCAAGAGCTAGTTCAAGTGTTTCTGCCATAACAACTCTGTTAGAATAGGCTACTATTACTCGCTTTAGCTCTGGTAATGCTCCTTTTTGAACAGCCTGTAGATACAATGGCTCTATGTAAAGTATGGAATTTTTAATAGGAATTACTAATGTATTTCCTCTTATGACATTTGAACCAACCTGATCCCATAGTGTTAATTTTTGAGATATTTCTGTATCCTGATCTATTCTAGCTTCTATTTGCATTGGACCATAGACTAGTTCTTGTTTTGAGAACTCATAGACAATAAGTTTTCCATAATTAGGCATATCTGACTTTGCAGCCATCCAGCCAATCATGTTTTCTTTACCACGTGGGGTAAATGGTATCATTAGCACAAATTCTTCTTTTTCCTGTCCAGGCAGCTTCATTATTATGTAATATGGCTCCATTTGCTGTCTATTTGAGCTATATACTTCTGATGGTATGACCCAGGCATCTTCTTTATTGTAGAATACCTGTGTATCTTTCATGTGATAGGTTCCATAGACATAGGATTGTATGCTAAATAGATCTTCTGGATATCTTATATGAGCCTGTATGTCAGAAGGCATTTCTTTAAAATCTTTGAATAGATCTGGGAATATCTTACTATAGGTATTTATAATTGGATCTGTTTTATCAATAATATAGAAGCTCATATCACCATCATAGGCATCAATAACCACTTTTACAGGATTTCTTAGATAATTAATCTCTCCTATGTTATTTAGATATACTTTTTGTGAATATGGATAGTTTTCTGTGATAGTATATGCATCAATTATCCAATAGAGCTTACCATTGCTCATGACAAGGTATGGATCATGATCATAGACTAGAAAAGGTGCTATTCTATTAACTCGTTCTACTATGTTTCTATTTATCAATAGTTTACTCTTGTCTGTGATCGAGCTTGATACTAGTAGTTCAATTGATCCAAGGTTTATGGCATAGACCAGTCTTTTCAATATGCTATCAATTATTATCCCATCTGAACCAGAATATTCTGTATATATATTCTGATTACCGCTTGGATAGTCAAATTCTTTTGTTGTTGTGGTTGTTATAGCATAGTCATTTGTCAATTCACCAAAATATATCTGAGGTCTTTCTATGTTTAGATATTTTGATTGTGGTGGAATGTCTTTTACATAGAGATTTGGAAGTCCTTCTTTGGTTACTTCGTTCACAGGACTTACCACAACACCATAGCCATGGGTAAATACCAAATGTCTGTTTACCCAGGTTTTTGCAGATGATTCAAGATCATCTGAATTCAATTCTCTGGTAGATATGAGCAATTGTTTATATTCTCCGTTTATATTATATCTGTCAATGTCAACATCATTAAAATCATAGTAGGTTCTAAATAACTGGAGTTGTTCATAGGTACTCTTTAGTGGTCGCCAATCCCATATTCTTATATTATCTATAGTTGTTTTTTCTAGTTCTGATTTAGTTAGATTATAGGAAACAGGAAAACTTTGACTGTTGATATTATCAAGATTATAGGCAGCTAGTGTGTAGTTAATGTTTCTTTCTATATATGGTTTTTCAAAATTGAATTCATTTGGTTTTACAATAAGAATCTGAGTAAGACCTGATACAATACCTCCTATTATTAGCACTGCGAAGAATAGGGCAAGGGCTATTTTTACCAGCTTTTTGTTAGTTAGAGCAGATGTTATTAATAGAATACCAACAACAGCAGATATTAGCACCATTAGCTGCATAAGTGGAAGTAGTACGGCAATATCTGCATAGCCTGCTCCTACAACAACACCTGTTTCAGAAAATACCAGAGAATATTGTGCAATTAGGAATGCTAATGAAATAAAGAAAAATATTATACCAGCTAGTATGAGAAGATGCTGTCTTAGTTTACTTGTGTCAACCATGGTTATTTTAACTGATTTTAGTTCATCTATTTCATCTTCCTGGGTTTTCTTCTTTGGTGAATATACAAAATATGCTGCTGCTGTGACAATGGATGTGAGTACTAGTGTGGTAAAGATATATGAGAGAAGCATTGAGTAAAATGGTACTCCAAACACATAGAAACTAATATCTAGAGAAAAAACTGGATCTAGTATGTTAAATGGTGTTGCATTTAGGAATTGTAGTACTATCTGCCAATTGGAAAACCCTACTCCGACAAAATATGCTAGCACTAATAAAACTGTGATAAACAGAGCATCCATGTCATTTTTTTCTTTCTTTTTCTGCTTAATCGCTCTGGTCTTTGCTATTCTTAGATTGATATAACCAATTATTAAAAATACTGCTCCAAACAATACTCCAAGACCAATGGTTGAAAATAGCACTGTTGTAAACACATTAGAATAACCAACTGATGAAAACCATAGCCAGTCTCCGTATAATCCAACAACAAGACCTAGTACAACCAGCAATATTACAAATAGAGTTAATAATATTCTTCCTATTTTCATATCTATCTTAGATATCTATGATACTAAATTATTAAATAGGGACTATCCATAGAGAAGTGCTCCGATTGCAATCAATGCTTGTATGATCATCAGAACTATGTTCATGAATATGATGTGCTTATCCTTGTGTATAATTCCATATACCATCCATGCTACTGATATTAGTGAAAATCCAAACCATGAAAACACTGAAACTCCAGCTGCATTTTTATCTAGCCAAACTGTAAATAGCTGTGGCAGGTTTATTATTGGTGCTAGAATTACAACAACATAGATAAATTTATCATAGAATCTTTTGATTTTATCTGGATTAGGATAGGGCTCGTATTTTTGATAGATTCTTTTTCTTAGACTAAGATGCCGCAATCCTTTTGATTGATTTGCCATAATAATATTAGATGCTAGGTGTTATTAAATATGGTTATGGTTTGTTTAGTTGCAGAATCTGCTAAGTATTAACATTATAGATGATGTTGATTATTATTTAAAGTTATCATTATAAGGTTACAACTATGATATACGTGAATAATAGCTCAATGAAATATAGAATTGGAGCAGGTTTAATTGGAGTAACTATGATTTTCTGTCCTTGGATAATAGACAGGCCTATTTGCAATTCCTCTTGCGCTGTAAAAAACCATAGTGGATATATTTCTCAGACAGGAGACCCTCAAAGAGCAAGAGAAAAAGAGTTTATTGATGCATTTTCTAAATATGATATTTCTGATATAAAATATCTTGGAACAGATAAACTCTCTTGTATAGGGGATGATGGCAAAGAATTCTATGAACGTAGAGATGTTTTTTCAGTTAATTTTGGTGATCATGAATTAACTATATTTCAGAGAGATTTTGCAGACAAGCTTGTTAATAGTAGTGATTTTCCAATATATACTTTATTGTATTGTAGAAAAATGACTGAGTCATTATGCTTTGTGGATAATAGTCTTAAACGTAATCATATAGGGTCAGAGGATGATGTTCGTGTTGTGTCTATAAAGAGTGTTTTAGAGAAAATGGGATGTGGATGTGTGCACCCAAAGAATACTACCTTTTATGCTTCTTTGAATAACTTGTATGCTTCTTTGAATAGTGTAAGAAACAATAATTCTGGAAAGATTCCAACTCGTTCTAAAGAACAGAATGATTTAGAAGAAAGGTTGTTGGCTATTATATGTTATGAAATGTATATGGAAGACAATCCTGAAAACAGATAATAAATTATTCAGCAGTTATCAGTGAGTTATTTATGGAATTTCAATATATGGTCCTAATCTGTTTGTGGGTCTTATAAACAACGGGGCTGTTTCATAGTGTGTATTATGCACAGGACCAGCGTCTGCTGCAACTCTATCCATGCACACTAACTCATTATTTATGTTTCTAACACAGATGCTATTACATTGACATTTTTTTCCATCTTCAACTGCAGTCAGTGTGTAAGGATTTGTAACAGGAAGTGCACGCCATATCATAACAGGTCTTACTAAAACACACTTGTATATAGGAGGAGTATAAGCAGTTGCTGATATGGTTTTTTGGCAGATTGGTCTTGCAGAAACACAAAGCTGGACTGGCATTGTTCCACTATCCTGGGTTTTAAAACAGTTCTGCCTGTTTTTAAAGCAAATTGTCTTATAACCATTTCTTATTTCATTGGTTGAACATGAAATTCTATACATATTATCAGACCAATCTGACACCTTTTCACCATTTTTATTGAGATATATTGGATCACCTTGTTGTTGAGGAGTAGGGCCTAAAATATAAGTCATATCTCTACCTATCAAGCGTCCATTGATATATCCATTCATGTTTGTTCTGTCAATAATATTTAGATCATCTTGGGTACATGGCATTGTTTTAGAAGCAAATACAATAGATGGTATTATCAAGAATATCATAATCCCTGATATTATTAGAATTGATTTAAAATTCATGCTAATTTTTTCAAAGGGGATATAAGACACCTATAATTAATAGGCTTTTCCTTGTATTAAGGTTTGTATATTTTGGAACATGACATATTTATTTTGACTATTCCTTTATTTTTCTTAGCTCTTCACGATAACTAATATATTCATTTTCACATTTTTTATTACAATATAGTGTGGCGTGTGGGAAAAAATCACGTACTTCTTCTAGAATACCTGTATGTTCTTTAACAAAAGCATCAAAATCTTCCTGATTTCCTAATTTATACGAAGAATACCATTGGTTTGCAACCAATCGGTTGCAGATAATAATAATGGTATTCTTGTATAAGTAATCTTGTAAATAATACCATTCTGTATATCAGAAATACCACTGGTCTTTGACCAGTGGATTACAAGATTA
>JAZDMZ010000015.1:0-5996 GCA_043800495.1 Candidatus Aenigmatarchaeota archaeon | reverse complement strand
ATCCCCTACCTAATAACAAACTGGTTAAGTTTAATGACACTGATAAAAACTGGCCAAATAAATTTGCCATTGTTATTTCAAGAGAAGAACCTAGTGAAAGAAACCTACGAGAAATGTATAAAAAAGATATACCATTTTTATACAAAGTAGCTGTTGAACAAAATGATGGCAAATTCCTACATCTCAAAATCCCAGTATCACACCTAAGAATAAGTATTGCAAATGCAGATGAATTAGGAAAATTTAAACAAAATCATACAACCATAAAAATAATACAAGAATCTGGTGTTTCCACAACAGCTGAAATAGTCAGTCAAGAAGAAATTGATAAATGGAATGAACTTCTAGCAGGAAAAAACAGCACAGAAAAATTAGAATTACATTAATAAAATATATTTTTAAATCATTATTCTAATCTTCATCACTCCAATCTGACCCAGTAGATTTTGGTAAATTCTTTCTATACTTATCATAACTTTCCTTTACATCATCTATATCTGACTGGGTTAATGAACGAATATGTCTGTCACTTCCTATTTTCTTACCAGTACGTTCTTCCCATTCTTTACTAGATATGCTAAATTCCCTCTGTATCTTATCCCTGTATAATTCAGGAATTACATTAAATGTACAAAATGGTATCAGCCTTCCATCTGGAACAGCATAATGTATACAGCATTTATGAACTCTGTCCATATCCCAATTGTATGGATCTTGAAAATGCATCATTCCTATGAGCATAGCCTTTGAATGAAACTGCCCTAAACTTTGATAATCAGAATTACCCAATGCTCCTTTCAATAATTCAGTAAACTTCAAATCCTTCGGCTTTTTACTCTCATCGACAAAACTTCCTATTTTTGATAACAATTTCATCAACACCATAGGTTTTCTCAGTGCTTTCATACTTGAATTATTAATAGCATCAGTCGCTTCTTTAATATATTCAAAAAATCCATCAACATCAAAAAATGAAGGCAGTGGAACTATTTTTTCACCATCTTTAAAAACATATGTCACCATTCCACATGTAAAATGAGGAGATAATCTATATTTTTTCTGGTCTTTGACAGCTTCTATAAAATCAGTTATTGCCTTTGCACATGGTATTGTATACCAGTGTTCTTTTCCTATTTCACCATCTGTCTGTTCTTCTATTTTTTTAATCGCAGAAGGAATTGTTATTCTCTGTTTTTTTCTCAATCTATCAGGCATCATACCCACAAATGAAATTGGTTGAAAATTAATACCTCTTATAACATCCATATTTCCTATCCCAAATCTAATAATATCTCCAAGTTCATGATCATTTATTCCTGATATCACTGTAGGAACAAGAACAACTCCTATACCAGCCTGTTTACAATTTTCTATTGCCCTAGGAGCTTCCCAATAATTCTTTGGGTTTGTCTCTGGTGTAACTCCATCAAAACTCATGTACAAACTGCTTACGCCAGCTTTTTTTATTTTTTTAACAAATTCAAGGTCTTTTGAGAGAGTTATTCCATTTGTATTTAGTTGTACATGATCAAACCCAGCTTCTTTTGCAGCCTCTATTATCTCTATAAGATCTGTTCTTAGAGTCGGCTCCCCACCTGTAAATTGACATGAATTTGCACCAACAGGCTTTGTATCTCTTAAACTTTTTAACATAAATCTTATCTGTTCAAGAGAAGGTTCATAAATATTTTCACCATCCTTTGCATAGAAAAAACAATACCAGCAGGCTAAATCACATCTATTTGTCAATGCAATATTTCCAAGATTTGTATGAGATTCGTGTTTATTACACAAACCACAATCATAGGGACAGTTTATTTTATCCTTATCCACCTGTGTACAGGACAAATTTATTCCATTATCTTGGAATTTTTCTGCCTTTTTGTACATGCCATAGTCACTCCAATATATTTCTTTAAACACACCATGTTCTTTGCATATTTTGAATATCCAAACCTTATTATCAACAACATATACCACTGAGTCTATCAACATCTGATCAAATTTTTCCTCAGAAACACATCCAGGACAAAGACTCTTATGAAATTTCAGAAGTTTTGCATTAGGCTCTCTTTGCTTTAGACCATCTAGAAGAATCTTTTTTTTATCCCTGTCAACTACCTTATATGGACTAGTTTGTATTTCATCCATCTGTTCAAAATCTTTCTCATCTGCTTGCGGATATATTGTCATTATTGCACCATCTAACCTACGAACTTTTACAAATTACTAAAAGTTATAATAGATATTTAAACCCAGAAACTATTTAAGCACACTCAGTATCGATCAATACAGACACATGCAGAATAATTGCATATCTTTAAATTCTAGTATAGAAATATATAATAAAATAATTGGATGGATTACATGGCCAGTATCGTGGTTTTTGGAGAATTTATATTACAGAATCAGGCTATCAGGTCAGCTTTATTGATTATGCGGGCAGACTTCTGCTAATAGAAGATTTCTATGAATCTCCTGGATTCAGTGGATTTGTAGACAGGCTTATGAGAAATGGTTCTCATGATAAAGCAGAAAAATATGTTATAGCAATCCCACAAAACATTCAGTATAATAATTTGTGGGTTGCTATATATGGTGAACTCATAGAGTTCACCTGTACAGGCTGAACCATGTTCAACCATGTATGTGAAATCGGTGTATCATACAAGAAAGAACTATGTTCTTTCTGTACACAAAGATTCTTTGAATCTTTGTTGTATCCGGATTATAGTAATAAACAATACTAAATAAAATATAATATTATTGTTTTTACTATATGTACGAAGCACATTTAGTCTAGAAAGTTATGCTTCGTACTATATTTACCGGTTTCACTATAAAAATCATTCACTAAACCCAAAACCACAAAATAGTCTTAGAGATGATATTGAATATCTTTCTGATTTTGAACCAGCTCTATACTAAACGAGAAGATACATATGCCAGCTCCTAAGACAAAATTAGATAATAAAACACGAATAAGTCTAGATGCTTCTATAAAAGAAGGGGTTTTCGGAACAGCATCCTCTAACATGGTCTGGAATTATACAACACCCTTTGCATTGAGTCTAGGTGCAACAACCCAGGAAATTGGTTTTCTAGGATTATTACAAAGTCTAGGATCTACCATTGCCCAAATACCTGGTGCAAGAATAGTTAGCAAATGGAGTAGAAAATCCATATGGTATAGCACTTATTTTTTATCAAGATTTCTCTGGCTATTTGCAATAATATTATTATTCCTACCAATCTATCAAATGGTACTTCTGATGTTACTAGTTTTTCTAGTTTCATTCTGCAATGGTCTTAGAAATCCAGCATGGACATCAATGATGGGAGATCTGGTGCCCTGTGAACACAGAGGAGAATATTTTGGAAAACGAAACATGATAACAGGAATAGCAGGCCTAATCACAATGATAGCATCAGGACTAATAGTAGCGTTTTTTGGATTTGGTATTTTATTTGCACTCTCTGTTTCAATTGGACTTATCTCAATTTATTTTTTCAGAAGAATCTATGAACCATCTGTAAAAACAGATTTTCATTATAAACACTCGTTTAAATTTTCTCCAAAAGAATGGATATTTTCCATTAAACTGCATTCTAATTTTGTCTGGTTTACAGTTTACATGGCAATAGTGTCTTTTGCCATTGCAATGACTGCTCCGTTTTATGCAGTTATTATGCTAAAGCAGCTGGACATTGGCTATCTCTGGTATGCCATTGTCATAACAATCAATGCACTTGTTGCAATAATATCCCAGCCTTACTGGGGCAAGATAAGTGATAGATATGGTGATAGAACAGTAATGGTTATAACAGGTGTTCTCATATGCTTTATTCCATTTATCTGGCTATTTGCAAATAACATATGGCTTATTATTGTGGTTGAGATATATGATGGATTTATATTTGGAGGATGGGCTCTGGTTATATTTAATTTTCTACTAGCAGCTGTTCCCCATGAAAAAAGAACAAGCTATATTGCAAACCATGCATTTTTAATAGGACTTGCCACTGTATCAGGAACACTACTATCTAGTCTAATAATAAGCTCTCTAGAAACCACTGTAATTTTTGGCCTAGGAGGACTTAGTATTATTCTATTAATGTCATTTATTTTAAGACTATTCTCTATTCTAATGCTGCCAAAGATACACAATCTCTATGTTAAAAAAGAAACAGATACCATAAGTCACATAGCATGGCGACTTATAATAGCAGAACCTGTAAAATCCGTATCAAAATTCGTAGGCCATGTCTATGATATAAAATGGTTTTATGGAAAACTCGCTGATGCAAAAAACAGAATAATTTACACAATCCGCGAAAAGACCATCTGGAAATACCGTCTATTCAAAGCACAATACAACCCGCCTGGATAATATGTTCATCAATTCTTCTTCAAAAGAACAACATTACTCATTCCATGCCTTCTTCTCTCAATAATACCCTGCATCTCCAGTTTATCTAATATTCTGCTAACACGCACCTTATTCATTCCACTCTTTTCAACTAATTCGCCCTGCAGCATAGAACCATCTGAATTTAGAAGTATTTCATAAATCTTTTTCTGCTCATCATTAAGCACTTTCCTATTAGCTTCAGGCTCTTTTTTAATTTCTTTCTTTTCTGATTTTTTTCTACTTTCCAAGATTAATATAACCAAACCTATCACAAACATAACAGCTACTATTGCAATAAATGAGAATAACAAAATATTAGACTGATCATGCAAACAAGTACTTCCTATATAACAAGAACCTGTTTGATTAACAACCGCTACAATTACATTTTCTGATACTATTTTATTTACTGCTGCAACAGCTCCTATTATAATAGACAATATAATCAAAACATATCCAAATCTTTTGTCCATAATACGAAATCACCTTATCATACCTGTTTCTCTAGAGTCATTATCTCATCTGAATTGCAATAGGCAACAGCATTATCAGTTGCCTTGCACAATAATGCAGTTAACACCTTAGTATCCATGTCCTTTCCAATACTTTCACCAGAACCTATTCTAAAGTATTTTCCACCTATGATTATCACAGGTATTGTGCCCTTTGGTGAATAGTGATGAAATGCCTCCAGATCCTCCTTATATTGACTAATATCAATTATGTCAATCTGTAATAATTTAACATCAAAATAATTGCTAGTATATGTATCACCATTCCATGCACCAAACCTGCTTGTGGCCTCTATGAAATTTGGCTTTTCCCAATTACAATGAGGACACCAGGTTGTTCCAAAGAAATATACTAATACCTTATTATTCTGTTTATAGACAGTTGCATTTTTTATATCTAAAAATCCTCCAATTGTTCCAATACCTAATGCTGGTTCCAAACTCTCAAAAGGACATAATACTTCATTTGGATTATTTGGATTTATTATACAATTTTCAGGATGCAATGGATCACAATTTCCATATACTGCCAGTCCAAACAAAGCATATGCTGAATATATCATTGTTATAAAAAATATTACCACAAACACCCAGGATATTTTTGTAAAATTCTTATATATAAATTTAGCTAACCTGGGACTATGATCCATTATTTTTCCAGTTATCTTTGATTTCATCCTTTGATCAAATTCAGTATCACATGGTTTTAGCACAACCATTCTTGAAACACAGCGAAAAGCCTCTTTTGCATATAGTCTATATTTTGCGCTAAATATTCCCATGATAGCAAACACAACCATTGCAATTATACAAAATACCATATTTATCAACTCCTAGGGTTTCCAAGGGATAGTGCTACTGAATAAAATGAACGTAGCACAGCGTGTCAACCGAGCAACCAGTTGAATTATACAAAATACCATTTAATCACCAATTCAAAGCATTAACCAATTTTGCGGTTATATTTATTCAACCTTTAGTAAAAATACAATTGAACCACACAAAAGACTATTGTAATATAAAGTTAAATAGGATTTTAGCTAATCAATATCATGAATATTGAAAAAATACG
>JAZDMZ010000003.1:0-16730 GCA_043800495.1 Candidatus Aenigmatarchaeota archaeon | reverse complement strand
ACAATTAGCTCCACTCTGCTCAGTTATAATAAAAATAGCTCACCTTGTGAGTTATAATAAAAATAGCTCACCTTGTGAGTTATAATACGAAGGCTTTCATGTTGTATTTTAGAAGGGCTGTGAATGATTCATTTCCTAGGTCGCAGGCTTTTGCAAGTTTTATTTTACCTTGTTTTCCAACTGTTGCTGAAAATAGGAATTTTTCATCTGCATAAAAACTAGCAAGTTTTCCAAACAATTTTTCAGACATATTAAATATAATATAGGCTCCACTCTCTTCCCAGGTGAATTGGGTTTCTTTTCCTACAACTGCTATTCTAGGATTTACATCAATTCTTATTCCAAGGTATTGTTCAAGTTCTTTAATATTTTTTCCTTCTCTTCCTATTATTTTTGCAACAACATCATTGTCAACTGTGACAATGGCTTTGTCTCCTATAATATCACAGGTTGCTGATCTATCAAATCGTCGTATCTCATCCAATATTTTTTGTTTTGCAAGTTTTATTACTGCACTTTCTTTTTCTTCTTTTATTGGAATAACTACGTTTTCTTCACCATAGCTATATATCTCATAATCTAATACACCTGTTTCAAAGTCTCTTATTTCTACTAGAGGACGGGCAAGATCTGCTTCTGTCATACCACTTGGTACTCTGACTGTTATTGCAAGATCAAATATTTTTTGAACTTGGCCTGCTTTTATGAATATTACTGTGTCAATGATGTGTGGAATCATTCCTAGTTCAACTTTTCCAATAAATCTTTGTATTGAATCAATTGGATCTGATGCATGAACAACCCCAAGCATCCCTATTCCAGCCATTCTTAGATCTGCAAATACTTCAAAGTCTTTTGGTTTTCTTATTTCATCAAATATCGTGTAGTCTGGTCTTACTAGTAAAAGAATATCAGCTGATTTAACAAAACTTCCTTCAAGAGGAGCATATTGTGTTATCTCTTCTGGAACTTGTAGATCTCTTGGTGATTCAAGGGTTTTGATTGTTGCTTGTTTTTCTTTTAATAAAAATTCTGCTATTGATGCGGCAAATGTACTTTTACCAGAACCAGGAGGACCTGATATTACTACTCCTTCTGCACGTTCCAATAGTCTTTCTTTTAGTTTATCAGATAGTCTGTAATCATCCAGATTCATTTTTACAACAGGTCTTACAACAGTAATCTCTATCCCATCACTGAATGGAGGTCTGGTTATTGCTATTCTCATATTTTTTAATTGAACAACACTTGCACCATGTTGATCAAATTCTACAAAAGAATCCTGTTCATATCTGGCTGCGTCAAATATCTCTGTTATCATTTTTTCAACATTATCTTCTGTGTATTTGTTGTCATCAATATAGACTATGTTCATTTTTCCAGGTGCTCCTCTTTTTGCATAGGGTTTTGTGTTTACTTTTATGTGCAATGACATTGTATCTTCTGTAAGTAGGCTTTCGATTGTTGTGGTTTTTCCTTGTTTATAGGGTTTAAAATATTGTACTTTTATTCCTTCTGCTTCTCCAACAAGTGCCTGAACCATGTCAGATGTGTAGATGATTGCAGAAAATTCACGGGCAACGTCAAGAATAAGTGCATCTATTCTTCCATATCTTGCTAGTTTTATTTCTTCATAGGTCTGTCGTCTTCCTGTTTTTTTCAATTCTATGTTTTTTTCTTGACAGAGTTCACGGATTTTTTTTAGTTCTTCTAGTCCTCTAAAACCAGTTTCTTTTCCTCTAGATGCTTGTGAACGTAGTTCTTCTATTACAAATTCAGGTATTATAATTTCTCCTTTAACAATACCTTTTTCAATCAGACCTGAAAATACGCCTGATATCAAAACACTTGTATCAGGTACAGCTTTTTCTATAATATCGGTTGTCATATATTTCACTGTTATATTGAATTATAGTACGAAGCATAACTTTCTAGACTGAATGTGCTTCGTACATACACAGAGAAACAAAGTTTCTCTTGTACAGGTTGAACTATGTTCAACCATGTATAGTAAAAACAATAATATATTCTATTTAGTATTGTTTATTACTATAGTTATTGGTTTGTATTAAAACATTTTACATTGTATTATCTCTTTTGCTAGAAACCGTGTTTTCACCAGTTGTAACTGGTGTTACAGGGTATCAAAAACCTTCTGTTTTGCATAGATTTTTGATAAAAGAGTTTTGGATGAAGGTGTAGATTTCTAGTCAATTTTCGTTGACTGAATTTTCAAAGTTTTACCTTTGAAAGATTGGCGCAAACTCAGTATAGTACTGAGTGCCTGCACATTGGCGATTTATATCACTGACATTTCAGATTATAAAATCCTAGTGTCTCAAATCGCCCCAAGTAACTACTTTGTATGTAGCTAATTTTTTTCAAAATTAGTTAATAGCTTGTTTTGCAACAAGTTATTCTAAATAAAGTAATTGAGGTGATCCAGCCGCACGTTCCCGTACGGCTACCTTGTTTATCGCTTAAAATGTCTGTTTTGTTAAATCGACATTTAAAGTTACGACTTAGCCCCCCTTGTAGAGAATGTGTTCAACTTATTCAGCATAAGCTTCACAAATTCTTCACTCGGATGGCTTGACGGGCGGTGTGTGCAAGGAGCAGGGACGTATTCAGCGAAAGATTCCACGAAAATGAAAACATCATCGAGCTGCTGCTAAAGAATGTTTGTGCTCAGAGTCAAGCCATGATAACTGTGCGCCAACACAGTACCATTAATTCTCTCATTGCACTAAGATTGATACGCTGTATGTATGGCACAAAGCATAACTTTCTAGAGTAAATATGCTTTGTGCATATAGTAAGGACAATGGTATAATATTCTAATTACCTTTTGTCCATTACTATAACAACCAAACAAAACTTTATTTGGCCTTAGCATTCATTCGTTCTCATCTTCATGATGACCTCCGCTTACTAGGGATTCCGGCTTCATGTGAACGAGTTGCAGTCCACAATCCGAACTGGGCGTAGGTTTAAGAGGTTGGCTTCCGCTTACGCGGTCGCATCCCGTTGTCCTACGCTTTGTAGGCCGCGTGTAACCCAAGAAAATTCGGGCCATACTGACTTCGGCTAAGAAAAGATGATATTAGTTTTTACGCTCGCAACGTCAGTTAAAATATGATTATATGGTCCTCTTAATTCATCGATATCTCTTTCAGATAATCTAAAATTAGAGTTTATCAAAGCAATTAGTTTTATGTCAGGAAAATAGAATTTAATTCTATATCCCTGATAAGCTAATTTTTGGATCTGCTTTTTATATTCCATATAGTTTTCTGTTTTGAGGTCTTTACACTCTATTGCTATATTATGTTTTTTAATAAAAATATCTGTTATTATAGCTCTTTTATTATCCAATGGATAGTTCACTTCATTTTCTATACTATTCTTTAATAGAATATCTGAAACTAGAGTTTCTTGTTTAGTTCCTCTGTTTCTAAGTGAATTTATTGCACCTTTTCTTTGTGCTAGTAAAATTTTTCTAGTTCCTTGGTGCGCTTTCATATATCCATTAGATTCTCTTAACATCCGTTCGTAACTCTTAATTATCTTAGTTTCAGATATTTGTTTTTGTTTTAATTTACTGGCTATTTTTTCTAGATATTTTTTTGCAGTAGTTACTTTCATTGATTTTATAATCCCTCTTTCGTATTTGCTTGTGTTTTTGCTTTCCATGCCAATAAATTTTTCAAATTGGTTTTGTGACATTTCTAATGCTAATCGTAATACTAAGATTCTCTTGGGATTTTCCACTAAGATACTTGAACTAAAGTCAACGAAGTTGTTTGTTAAAAGTTTTGTTTCGTTATAGAGAGTTTTTAATGTATCTAAAGATACTGACGTTGGAGGCATATACTAACCTTGCATTCAATAGAATTTAAAGCTAACATCTTTTGCTTATCTGCCGTTGCCCACTCCTTCCTCTGATTTAGCACCAGCGGTCTCGCTAGAGTGCTCACCTTCCGGAGAAGGTGGTAGCAACTAACAATGTGGGTCTCGCTCGTTTCATGACTTAACATGACAGCTCACGCCACGAGCTGACGACGGCCATGCAGCTCCTCTCGGTGTGTCAGGTAAGCCCTTCAGGCTGACCATCATCCTACCGTCTTTTCTGGTAAGGTCTCCGTAGAGAAATGCATAACATTTCTTTTTCCCGGCGTTGAATCCAATTGAACCGCAGCCCTAGTGAGAGCAAAGTCCTACTAAATAATGTTCTCAAGTTTTGCTATTTCTGAAGAAAAAATTATATAATCATAATCTATCAATCGTCTTATTACACCATTTGAAACAGTCTTTGGTATAATTACAACTGTTTTGCAATTTATCTTATCCTTTAGTTTGATAATTCTAAAGCCAAGTGATTCAGCTTTATGTTTTGAAACAGATTCTGTACATTCTATAACCATTTTATTCTCTGGAAGCCAGAAGTCGAAGTTTAATGGTCCTATGGAGGTTTCCATTGTTTTGTGTACTTCAACTTTTTTAGATTTATTTTTAAGCAATTCCTCTATTCTTTTTTCTTGATTTGTTAATTCTGCTTTTTCTGCTCGTTTAAATGCCTGTGCATATCCACCATTTGATAGTTCTTTGAATTTTTTAAAATTTTCTATAGCAGAATCAAAAGAAATGTTTTTTGGCAATTCATCTCTGAGATATGAGACAATTTTTTCTGCTTCGATATGTGGTATTTTTTTTATTGTACATCTTTCATATTGTGATATTGTTGCATGTGTTTTTCCTAAATCTTTTCCAATTTCTGTTAAACTTTTTCCACATAACATTCTGAATATCTTAATGTAATGTGGATTTTCAGACATTGTTTCTATCTTTTTGAATCGAGATGTTTGTTTACTAACTTTGTTGTAGAGTTCGTTAAATTCATTTTCAGTTGTTTTAACTTTTGGCATATGTGGTTATAGTCGGTTGTAGTATTTATTGATAGCTATACTTGAAAACATATTTTTGGCAACTTACGCTCTTTCCACCCCTGGTAGTGCTCCCCCGCCAATTCCCTTAAGTTTGATGCTCCTCTAAGCCTAATTGAGGAAATTCATCCTTGCGGACGTAGTCCCCAGGCGGCCCACTTAACACCTTCGCTACGGCGCTACAGATCCTCTAAAGATCAGTAACACCAAGTGGGCATCGTTTACAGCTAAGACTACCGGGGTATTTATAGCAATTTCCTTATTTACTTTTTTTAAAAGTTTTTCTAGAAGAAAATGGCTTATCTAATCCCGATCGCTACCTTAGCTTTCATCCCTCACCGTCAGATCTGTCCCAGTTGAGCGCCTTTTGTGGAGAGCTATCCCCATGAAAAAACAAAAACGATCATCGTTGATTTTTGAAATCACTGATGTTAGTGAAATCGTATTATTTTCTATTGATAGCTCTGCGCCACAGGTGGTCCCTCATGGATTAAAGGATTTTACCCCTACCCGTGAAGTACCCTCAACCTCTTCCAGTCTCTAGTCTGGTAGTTTCTCTGGCACGCTCTATAGTTTGCTACAGAATTTCACCAAAGACACACCAAACCGGCTACGAATGCTTTAGGCCCAATAATCGTGACTACCATTTGCGGCGCGGTTATTACCGCGGCTTCCAGTTGAAAAAGATGACTAATTACAGTGCGATAGATTCGTACCCACATCGGTAATTATGTAGATATGTATCGTCATAGAATTTTTACTATCATCATTTTCAATGGCTGGCAACCGTCTTGCCCACCGCTTATTCGCTAAGCTATTTGCACTTAACAAAAGACTTCGAAAATCGAAGCCACTCAGGGTTCCCGACCTCACACTTTCGTGCATTGGGTAGGTTTCGCGCCTGCTGCGCCCCGTAGGGCCTGGATTCATGTCTCAGAATCCAACTCCGGGCTATCACTCTCATGACCCGTACTGATTATAGCCTAGTTAGTCCTGTAAATTGTCAAGAAGATTTTAACATGATATAGTAATGGACAGAATTATTTAGATTATATGCTGTCCTTACTATATGTGAAAGACATCATATTAATACTCTAACTTGTATGTCTTTCACTATATTCTTCTTGACGAACTTTTACACTAACTACGAGCTAATCAGTCGCAACCCCATCCTAAGCCGCCTCAGCTTTCAATGAAAGCGCGTTCCAGCCTCTTTCATTTATAGGGCATTATTCCCAATTTCTCGGGGTTATTCCCTTGCTTAGGGTAGATTAGTTACGTGTTACTGAGCAGTTTGCCGAGGGCAAAGGCAAAGTGATGCTATTGCACCAATTCATTACCCCTCTCGACTCGCATGGCTTAGCCGAACCCTGATAACAGTAGTCTCCGGCGGGATCAGCCAGAATTATTGGGGTTATTACTACCATTGATTATAATTTATTATCCCTGCGTTCGTTATTTCACCATCTACACCTTCATCAAACCTTATCATAAAGATAAGGCACTCATCTTTAGCTGTAATTGGTATACTGTCTTATCACAGCAAGCAACATATCAATAACTTTTACTTGCGTAAAATATATGGAGTTCTTTTGAACTTCTTTCCAAATTGTTTTCAATTTGAAAATGATATGTCTTTTCACCTGACTTATACTCAAAGACAAGTCGGTCATTACAGCCGTCATCGCCATCCTGAGACAGCTCTAAACATAATTTATTTAATAGCTGATTCCCTTGAATCAGATATAATATCAATAGTTGATTTTTTTCAAATCAACTAATTTTGAAAAGCGCATAGAATGATAAGTCTAGTAATAACATATTTGACAGATAATTTTAATCAATAGAAAATGATTTGCGTCATTTTCAATATTGTCAAATGTGTAAAACCCCACACCATCATTATGCGAAGTTAAATAGGATCATTGAATGAATACGTTGTAAATAGCTATTCTTTGAAAAAGAATAGGTATTCTACTCTACCCCATTAAGTTTTTACAACACAACGCCATGTGTTGTAAAGATATAAGTCATAGAAAACTATATAAGGCTTGTTTTATTATAGGCTTTGCTCTATAACTCCCAAATGATAGAGAACTATTAAAATGTTTGTAGTTTTTGTGCGGGATTTGCTCTAAAACTGGGAATAGCTGATGGAGAAGTATACATGAGCGTTTTAAGGTCTGAAAGTAATAAAATATTATTATGAAATCATTTTCAAGAAATTCAAAGAGAAATCAACGAAAACAGTTCATTGATAAAGGACTTCTAAGAAGATTTAGAATATATATGGTCTTTCTTTTCATATTCCTTGCAGTAATTGTTTATGATATTTTTACAAATGTGATTGGTTTACCACTTTTAGTAGTAGGGATTGCTATAGGTATTGCTGTGGGATTTTTTGTAGGAAGGATGTTTGATATACGGTGGCATGAGGAGAATAGTAAAGTAATTTCACGAATGGATAAGATTGGAGTTGTCATTATTGTTGTCTACTTGATTTTTGCTGTTTTTCGTAACCAGATTTTTAGTTTATGGATTGCAGGACCAACGGCAGGAGCGTTTGGTTTTTGCTTTATTGCAGGAATGTTTATTGGAAGAATCTGGAGAATGCACATCGTCATAAGTAATATTCTGCATGATAGGGGACTTGTGAATAAAACCTCCTAGATTCAGATGATGTTTCTACATGTTAGAAACCTTGCTTGTTTAGAGCTTGATTGAAGAATACTGGGATGTTTGGCAGTAGCTTCTAGTTTTTAGGGCAGTGGTTTTTGTGCAAAGCCTTTATTACATTTTTTCCTCTATAATATTTCCACAACTACATTTCCATGTAAAAACTACTGTGTCAGCAGCATTCTGTGCTTTTTCTGTTTTTTTCTGCTGTGGTGCATGAAATGAACTTCTGTGTTCATCTGGCATTTCTGTCATTATAGTTTCTGTTTCAATTGCTTTGACTAGTACCATTTCATTATTGCATTTATTACATTTTGGAAATGCATTTACATTTATCGCTAAATCAAATACCATATATAATCACCGATAAGATAACTATTTTTTTGGATAGTTGTGATATATCTATATGATAGAAAGCTTCTAATATCCTCTTTACAGCAATGCAACAAAGGAGTTATTATTGATATAATATTTTGTTATTTGTTGCATATGAAACCATTGTTATCATATACTGATTATTTAATAGTTTCATTATGAAAACTATAGATATGATAAACATTAATTCGCGGCATTTGTTAAAAGTAATTTTATTACTCATGTCTTTGGTTGTTATTTTGTCTGGTTATGTTATGCTGATTCCATTGCTATTGGCAGTTGGTCTTATTATGTTGGACAAGAGTGTAATTATGTCTACTAGATATGCTTCTAAATTTATTCTTGAAATAACTAGTTTTGCTGTTGTGATGATAGGATTGATATATGGATATATTATTGGGTTTTTATTTGCAGCAATAGTTCCGATTGTAATATCTCTAATCGCCTATAGTATTATAAAACAGGGAAAAGGAATTACTGAAATGAATGTAATATTTTCTTCTGAAAATATTGCACTTGTAATAGTTGCTGTTCTTGCATCATTTCTTTCATTTCTTCCATTTGTGATTGCTGTGTTATTATTGGTTGGATTAAAACATGCTATAGTTGCTGTCAAGGATCTTATGTTTGGTAGGGTTCCTAATCTTATTGCATTTTTTGTTACATTGATTGTTGTATTTTATCTTATTCAGTTTTTACAATCCTATGTAGTACAGATAGCAGGGTTGGTTGTTTGAGGTAATTTGGAGTTTATAACAAATCCTAAGAGCTTTTATATGAAGGGACATGTTTATGATTATGCAGTTTGAATATCCAAAAACCAGGAAGATAAAAAAAATTGATAATTACCATGGAACAAACGTATCTGACCCATATCAATGGTTAGAAAAATATTCGAAAAAGGTTGTTAAAGAGTGGATAGGTAAGCAAGAAAGATTAACACGATCTTATATAGATAAACTTCCGCAAAAGGCAATTATTCAAAAAAGATTAAATGAGTTATTGAGATATGATGAAAAGACTCTTCCATGGGAGATTCTCAAAGGAAAAAGAATTTTCTTTTACGAAAGAAAAAAAGATGACGAAAAATGGGTTTATTATACACAGGAAGACGAAAATTCAGAAAAGGTTGAACTAATTGATCCAAATAAATGGGCAGATGGTGAATCTTTGAGTTTTGTTGTTCCATCTGTGGATGGAAAGTATTTGGTTTTTGGTAAGGATAAGGGCGGAGACGAAAATCCCATAATATATATAATGGAAGTAAAAACAATGGAACTATTGAGTGATTCTGTATCTGGATGGAAACAAAATAGAGTTTCTTGGTTACATGATAATTCGGGATTTTATTATTCTAGAAAACCTCTTAAAGGAGAGGTTAAAAATGGAGAAGAATATTATTGGGATGAAGTATATTTCCATGGATTAGGAACTTCATTTTTGAAGGACAAGAAAATATTTTTCTGTAAAGATAGGAAAGAATATTATCATACTGCAGAAGTAAGTGAAGATGGAGATTATGTGATTTTTTATAGAAGTACTGTTGGAAAGACAGAAGTTTACTTCAAAAAAATTGATTCTAAGAAGATGATTCCAATAGCAGAAGGGTTTGATGCAGATTATAGAGTGAATATAATAAATGATAAAATAATAATTAAAACAAATTTAGGTGCCTCAAATGGAAAGGTATTTATTGCAGATGTCAACAACCCAGAAAAAAGCAATTGGAAAAACTTGATTGGTGAATCAGAAGATAAGCTTTATAATGTTAGTGCTATTGCTGGTAATCTATATCTGGAATATATTCATAGGGCATACTCCAAAATAAAAATATATTCTTTAGAAGGGAATTATATTAAAGATTTAAAACTTCCAGATATGGGTAGTGCAAATGTATGCGGTTATTTTACAAAATCAAACATTTGGGTTATGTTTTCTTCTTTTATTTTTCCTTTTGCAACATACAAATATGACTTTAGGAAAAACAAACTTAAGTTATTTTTCAAGCCTTCTATAGATCTAAATATAGAAAAATTTAGCACAAATCAAATTGAATACAAATCAAAGGATGGAACTATGGTTACAATGTTTCTTTTAAGCAATAGGAATCTAAAGAAGAATGGAAAAAATCCAATATTGCTAACTGGTTATGGTGGGTTTGGTATCTCTATCATGCCTTATTTTTCTACTAACTATGTTGTTTGGCTAGAAGCTGGGGGAATGGTTGCGATACCTAATTTAAGAGGTGGGGGGGAATATGGTAAGGAATGGCATGAGGCTGGAAAGTTAGATAAAAAACAAAATGTCTTTGATGATTTCATTGCATCTGCAGAATGGTTAATAAATGAGAAATATACGAGTCCAAAAAAAATAGCAATTTCTGGAGGAAGTAATGGGGGTTTGCTTGTTGGAGCAGTAACTATACAAAGACCGGAATTATTCAGAGTAGTTAATTGCGCAGTTCCTTTGTTAGATATGTTAAGATATCATAAATTAAGTATAGCAAATACTTGGGTTGGGGAATATGGAAGTTCTGAAGATCCAGAGCAATTCAAGTATATTTACAAATATTCTCCTTATCATAATATAAAAAAGAATGTAGAATATCCTGCTATACTAATAACCACAAGTGAAAATGATGCAAGAGTAGACCCAATGCATGCATTAAAGATGGTTGCTAAACTTCAAGAAGTTAATCCAAATGGAGAGCCTATATTACTTTTAGTTAGAAAAAGTTCTGGACATTGTGGAGGGACAACAATTTCAAAGAACATAGAACAAACTTCAGAAGAATTTGCATTTCTTATGAAAAAACTAGGAATGAATTAAATGCCCAATTTATTTTAGGAAAACTAATAGCAATCTCTATTGAATAGTGCAGGGGGAGAGATTGCTGCAAAGACCTATTATTTCTGAAGGTCTTTGAGCTCTCGGTGAGCTTTGCTCAATCGAAGATGAACTCTGTTCATCTATGAAGAACTTTTATCAAAGTTCTTCAAGAGTTCAGAGAAGCTTTGCTTCTCTGTAACAATCTCATTCATGAATGCAGGGGGAGAGATTTGAACTCTCGAACGCATTGCTCTATCTTACAAATAACTAAATTTCTATAATTTAGTTATATATAGATATCTAAGCGACAAGGCCCTCAACCTTGCTCCTTTGACCAAGCTTGGAAACCCCTGCAATTTTATAATAATGATCAAAAATATCTGTAGTTGTTTTGATATTCTTGAGTTTGACTCTGTTTGCTATATGTCTTATTGCAATGTAATGAATAAAACCAATTGTATTGTATACATTTCCATTTAATCTATAACTAGGTTCATCGTGTGTTTTTAGATATCTTAGTATTGGTACAATTCTTTCTGTTGTGATGAATGGTTCTGCTGATTTTGGTGAGTCATAGAAAAATAGAGTATTTTTTGGCATTCCATATTGTATTTCAAATGCATCAAAAACATCTGTTAAGTATTTAGTTAGGTTTGTCAGATGGGCTATCCCTATAAGTCTTGTTTGATACCTTGTTATCTCTTTTGATACCATCAGGATATTTCTATGACTAGGCTTTTATAGTTATTTATGCAAAAGAACACCATTAGTTTATATTTAGTTGGTTGTAAAGTATGCTATTGATGTATGGTGACATGAAATTTCACCTACATGGGTTGATTTTTAATCAACCAGGTGTTCTTTGTAAAAATTAATTCCAGAATAACATTAATTGATATATATGTAATACCATTAATTTTTTATTGGTGAATTACTGGAATTAATTTTATGGTAGGTTTTACTATGGTAGTTGTAAAAGAGATAAGGGCAAGACAATGTTTGACAAAGAGTAAATTGCCTGGTGTTGATTATTCTATCAATCCATATGTTGGCTGTGAGCATGGATGCGATTATTGTTATGCTGTGTTTATGAAAAAGTTCACTTCTCAGAAAGGAGAATGGGGAGAATTTGTTGATGTTAAGATTAATTTGCATCAGGTTCTTAGATATGAATTGAAAGCAATGAGACCAGGAACAGTTTTTTTAAGTAGTGTATGTGATCCTTATCAGTCTATGGAAGGAAAGTATGAGATAACTAGAAAAATATTATCTGAGTTTGCAAAATCGGATAATGGCAAGAAATTCGAGATATCAATACTTACAAAGTCTAATCTTTGTCTGAGAGATATTGATCTTTTTCAAAAACTAGGATGTAGTGTAGGATTTAGTTTTTCTTCCATTGATAATAAATTTGAAATAGGTTCATCAAAATTTAAGCAAAAGATAGCTGCATTAAGGGAATTGACTAAAAATAAAATAAAAACATATGTTTTTCTTGGACCAATAATACCACTGATAACAGATACTGATTTGGATAATATGTTTGAGGAATTTTCTAGTCTTGGATTAAATCATATTTGGGTTGATAAATTAAATATAAGATCAGGTAACTGGAGTGATATAGAAAATGTGCTGAAGAAACACTATCCTGATAAATTAGATGAAATTAGAAAAATAGTATTTGGAAGAACTGGCTATTGGACAGATATTAGGAATAAAATATCTATTCTGTCTAAAAAACATGGTATAAAGGTTATTTTTTGTTTTTGATGCTTTGTTGGTGATTGTTGTAAATCCATAGTCATTTGTTAATGACTTGAATTTTTAGGTTATAGTGCGAAGCATAACTTTTTAGAACATCGATGCTTCGTACATATAGTTAGAGTAAAAATATTATAGTCTAATTAGTTTTGCTCATAACTATAATATTACCAGTGAGCTATATGCAAACTCAGTATTATCATATCCTGATTATTTACTGGGTTTGCTATAACCATGAAAAGGAGCTTTGCTTCTTTGAATTGCCAGACAATCTTTGGTTATTTGAGCACGAACCAAGGTTCAAATCTTTTATGCTCTGTGCGGGATTTGAACCCACGTCACGGCCTATCTTTTGTCATAGCAAGATATCTTGCTCAAACCTTTCGGTCTCGAAAGGGCCGGATCCTTGACCGGACTAGACGAACAGAGCTTTACTATTCCTTAGAATAGGTATAGATATAAAATAAATAGTATAATACATTAAAGGTTATTTTTTAGGCATATGGAGGTATTTATGAGAACCTAGGATATATTTTTGATATTTTTTACGTTTTTCTTCTAGTTTTTTCTTTTGCTCTAATGCAATTTTTTTAAATTCTTTTTCGTATTTTTCAGTTATCTGTTGGGTTCTGTATATCATGTAGATTACAAATGATACTATTAGTGTTACTAATATTGCTGCAAAAAGTTTTATCCCAACTTCATCACGTGATGGGAATAGACTCTCGATTGCAGTTCTTATGGCATCATTCCAGAAAAGACCAACCACAAAGGCAAGTGATGTGACTATTGCTGTAATCATTATACCTCTTATATTTAGTTTTTCAGCCTGTTCTTGTATTGTTGCCATAATATCACATAGATATGTTGAATAAAAAGATTTTTATGATTTGTACAAATAACTATTTCTTTCAGAAATAGTGATGATATAAAAATGGGCCGAGGCGGAGTTGAATTCGGCCTCATTGTCCAGGGACAAAAAGTCCGCCGATATTCGCCTTTCAACCCAAACAGCAGAATATTCTTCCGCTCCCGCTGTGCTCATCTAGAAAATTCACTCTTAATTTTCTGATTCGCTTTGCTCGTTTGGATGTAAGGGCGACGTTTGTTAAACAGGATTATTACAAACCTGTTTCATAACCACTAGACCACCGGCCCATGTAGAATTATTCAGGTTCTTAGGTATTTAAAATATATGGAAGAGCTGCAAAGTAGAATAGTCATGATATTATTTCATGTTCTTTTTCAGGAATTTTGAGATGTGGGTAGCCACTAGTTGTAGATGTTCTTCTTTTTCAAATCCATGACCAGCTCCTTTAATCAGTGCAAGTTTTCCTGTTTTTGCAATTTTTGAATATTTTATAGAATCATTGACTGGTATTACAATGTCTCTGGTGCCATGGATAAATAGAACAGGTGTATTCAAATTTTTTAGTATTTTCCAAGGTTCTAGGGTTTCCAGTTCTTTGAAAAGCGGCATTCCCAGTTTAAAATGCATACCTATTTTTACATAACCCTTTTTCTTCATTTCTTTTATTTTGTGTTTTATAAAAAGTTCTTCAATTGAGTTTGCTATTTCATCTGATAGATGGCCTGTTTTAATTTGGCGAGGTTTTAATATGGAATGATAGTCTATGAGAGAACATATTAGAACAATGGAGCTGATTTTGTGTTTTTTTGCATAGACCAGTGTTGGTCCGCCTGCAAAACTTGTTGCTATTATTGCAAATTTCTTATATCCTTTTGATTTTGTAAATTTTATTGCAGCTTCTATATCCTTGGTTTCTCCTTCTATTGTCATTTCTACTGGTTTGCTTTGGCTTTCACCATGACCACGAAAATCAAATCTTAGACATGCTATTCCTTGGTCAGAAAGTTTTTCAGCAAGTCTTGCAAATGCTTTTGGAAAATCTTTTGAAAGACCAAGACCATGACATAGTATTACACATTTATTTGTTTTTTCAGGTTTTGTTAATATGCCAGAAAGATACAATTCATCCTTTGTTTCAAACCAGACTTTTCGTTCAATCATATTAATATTTGGATATCTGATATTAAATCATCGAGTTTTGCAATAGATTCATTAAAGTATAGTTAGTTCTATTTTTTTGAAGCAGCTTTATTCAAAATTACTGCTTGGTTTATATATTCACTGATTCAATTGTATGCAAAAGGTGATTGTATGGACAGTGTGTTTAATCCAGAAATATTGACATTTCGTAGAACGATGGGAAGTTATGGAGTAATGATAGATGCGAGAATAGGACATGAGTTAGCTGTGTATAATAAAACCATGGGTAAGCAAGAACAGGGTTCTGAGATTAAAGATAGATATATCCCTAGTGAAAAGTGATATCAGTGTATGATGTTAGATTATATCTAGATCTTGTTAGAGAAGGTCATGATAAGAGATGGATAAGTTTAGGAAAGTATTTGGAAGAAATAGAGAGTACTTTTGTGGCCTATGCATCTGCCATAAGAGCATAACCAAATCTTTTGACAACATCAGAATGGATGCATTTAAAATCAGTTGGATATGTTTAGATATTTTTTTGACAATAGCTAGCTTTCTTTGGAGAATAGTTAAATTAGACACCAAATCCAGTTCTTAGGAAGTTTCTGAGACCAGGTGCAAATCCTAGGATAAATATGGCTATTTTTAGGAAGTTTCTTAGATAGATGTTTTCTGGTTCATTTAGTTGGCTGTCAAGTACATATAGAACTACTATTACTACTATAAATTTGAGGACAAACTGGCCTGCTGGACTTAGATAGGTTATTACAAAATTAGACACAACATGCTGTTCATAGTATGGCAGGAATGTTAGTGCAGTAAATGTGGTTGCTGCATCAAATAGGTGAACTCCTAGTAAAAGACAGTTTTCTTTTGTAAATACTCTTAGAAATCTATTGTCTGGAAATTTTTGATTTGCCTGGTATAGAAGATAGACAATGATTCCGCATAGGGCTGTTAGTCCTAGGGTTATGCCAGATTCATAATAATTCTTAAAGCCAATTGTTGAGAGCACTATTATAGATGCTAGCACAAGAACAATTCCTATTATTGACCATAGTTTATGATAGCTTGATAGGAATTGTGCAAATCTTGATTTTTTCTTTTTTGCTAGTTTTGCAACTCCAATGCTTAGTAATAGTGCTATTGTGGCTATTCCAAACATTAGCATGTATATGATTGGAGAAGCAAATATCCAATAATCCAGTATAAGAGCATCTTTCATTGCTCTTAGTACAGAACCAAGAACAACATATGGTATTATTCCTATTACAAAGTCTTTGTTTATAATTATTTTTAGATATCTCAGTAGTTTATACACACCAAATACAGCAAGGGCAAATATTATTCCATAGACAAGTGTATTAACTGCTGTATAATATTTTCCCAGTGGTATTACAAAGTTCTCTTCAAAAAATCCCATGATTATCACTCTATTAAATATTCCCAACCAGGCTGCCATTTGCCTGTTTTTCTCCAGTCTTGGCTGATTGCCTGTTTCCAGGTCTTTTTATTGGTAACGACTTCTAATGCAAGCTGTGGAGCCTTGTGTGCCATTAATGCAATTCGTTTTCCATTATATTGTTTTTTCAGATCAATTGCTAAAGATTTTATTCTCTTTTCAACATCTTTCAGACATTCACCGTTTGGAAAAGGTTCTGTGATATGATCTTCATAAACAACCTCTTCTTCTCTGGCTCCATTGAGAACACCATAGTTGCATTCTCTTAGACGTTTATCCTGAATTATTTTTTGGCCTGGAAAAACAGTATTGGCAGATTCAATTGCTCGTTTTAGATCAGAACAGTATATTACATCAAAATGTTTGTTTTTTAGTAGTTCGTATAAATCTTGATTTTGTTGTTTTCCCAGTGTATTTATTTCAATATTAGACCAGCCAGATGATATACCATGTTCATTATCAGTAGTACTTCCATGCACAAAATATGTTATTTTTATTGACATTATTTCACCATTAGCTGAATCTTACCAGATTCAGATATTTTATTTCAATAATTCTATTATTAGTTGTTTTTCAGCAGTATCTCTGAATTTCATGTTTTTCACATCCGTCAAATGAGCCCATCTATATTCACTGTGTTCATGGCTCAGTTTTATCTCTTTTCTTTTTA
>JAZDMZ010000096.1:0-6578 GCA_043800495.1 Candidatus Aenigmatarchaeota archaeon | reverse complement strand
CTGTTCTAAGTATTTTAGCCAATATATGTCTGTCGTTCTTTGTTCCTTTTCTAAATTTACATTTCATATCCCGAAAACCCTTTTTGTATTTGCTGTGGTTATGTCCAGAACATCTTTTACAAGCATTTTTTTCAATTGTGCAATAACCTCTGCACTCTGTTCTATTTTCCATGGCCTATTTGTCAGTGTTTTGATGTTATTTCCATCTGAATTTTTTCTCAGCTCATCATCAGGCTCTAGCCAAGGAGCATCTGTTTCTAACAACATTTTTTCCACTGGCGTTAGCAATGCTAATCGTGGATGCTTTTTAGTATAGCATACATTTGTTGCAAATGAAATATAATAACCCCTTTCCAAGCATGTCTTCAGCTGTGTCTCACTGCCTGAAAAACAATGTAGAATAACATGTCTTGGTTTAAAATTATCCAATATCTCAAGTGCATCATCAAAAGCATCTCTAATATGTATAACAACCGGCCTCTGTATATCAACAGCCAATTTTAAAAATTCAGCAAACACTTTTTTCTGTTTTTGTTTTGTCTCCTCAGCATCAACTTGAAAATAATCCAAGCCAATCTCTCCCACAGCAACAATATTATATCTTATTTCCTTTATCTGCTCAGCATATTCTTCTCTTTCCCTATCATCATAGTCATTAACATGATGAGGATGAAATCCAGCACATGCATAGACAAATCCCTTGTTCATGTTCACAAGAGCCAGTAGATTTCCAATATCATTTGGATCAGCAGCAGATATCACCACACCATCCATTTTTTTCCTTGCCTCATCTATAACTTTTTGTGAATCATCCAATAAATCAATATGACAATGACAATCAATCATAGTATCAAATCACCTATTATTATAAAATTACTTATTATAAATTATATAGTAAAACAATTGTGTTAATTGTTTTACATATAGCTAACAACAAAATATTATAAATAATATCTACTTTGTTGTATAGCTATATATATAGTTCAAAGTAATTCTATAATATGAAGAGAGTATTAGCATGTCTAGTGTTACTGTTATTTATTGGAATTGGATATGCATCTGTATCTAGTACAATACCAATGCAAGGACGTCTGCTTACTCAAAATGGCAATCCTTTGACAGGTTTGCAAAACATGACATTTAAGATCTATGATGTTTCCACTGGTGGACAATTGCTGTGGTCAGAATCAGGACAAACACAGACAACAGGTGGATTATTCTCAGTTGTTCTTGGTGAAGATGTATCATTAACATTAACATTTGATAGAGATTATTATGTTGAAATTATTGTAAATGGCGAAACACTATTACCAAGACAAAAACTATTATCATCTCCCTATGCACAGAGTGCTAAAAACGTATATGGAGATATTGTCGAAACCAAGAGTATTTCAGTTATAGATACTGATAACACAGGACTCATTTATCTTGGAAGAGATCTAAATCAAGCAATTGGCGCAACCATAAGATATTTACAATCAGGAGATTACCTAGGACTGAGAACAAGTCATGAAGGACCTGATCATGTTGTAATAAAATCAGATGGAAAGGTTGGTATTGGAACATCAACACCAGTTGAAAAACTTGATGTCATGGGAAATATTAAAGTTTCTGGGAATATTTTTAAAAATTACTATGAATTCAAAGCAAATGGTTCAGGATATAAATGGATCAGAATACCCTATGGTGGTCCCTATGGTGGTCAGAATTATGGAGGGTTGCCTATTCATTTGATTATTACTCGTTCAATTCTAGATGATAATAGCATTCCTTATGGTGGTCCTTCTTTGGATTTACAATGTGTAGGCCGTGAATGGCATTTTGGTCAGCAATATTGCACTGCAATATATGGTTATCACGGTAGTTCAGGAGCTGAAATATCGCATGTTGCTATTAGAGATTTAAGTAGTAATGGCGTGTTTATTTTTTTAAGAATCCATGCTAATGTTACTTATAAAATTTGGCAGATGTCAGATTCAGGTTATATTAAACCTCCACAAGATAATGAAACACTTGCTCCTGAGCTCAAAGATGCCTATGCGCTTACAACAGGACTTAACATAATAGGAGATAATACTCCTAATTTGCATGTTGCAGGAAATGTTGGTATTGGAACATCAACACCTTCTGAAAAATTAGACATATCAGGTAATGTTCATGTTAGTGGAAATCTAATCATATCTGGTTCTGGAGCATTTGATGGAAGAATTGATGCAAATTTAATAAATACCAGTACAGTTATAACAAATAATGTTACCGCATCTGGATATAGATTTTCTGATGGCACAATTCAAACAACAGCTGCCTCTACATCAAGTATTTTTCCTGCTGGAACTATCTTGAATTTTGCAGGATCAGATGCTCCAAGTGGATTTCTAATTTGTAATGGATTAGCTATTTCCAGAACTCAATATGCTGCGTTGTTTGCAATAATCAGAACAACCTATGGTGCAGGTGATGGCAGCACAACTTTTAATATTCCTAATTTAGCAGGTCGTGTACCTGTTGGAAAAAGTAGTGAATCTGAGTTTGCTAGTCTTGGTCAGACAGGTGGTGAAAAAACACATATATTAACAACAGCTGAAATGCCTTCTCATGCACATACTGGTTCAGCTGATTCTGCTGGATCCCATACTCATACAGGTTCTACTAATGCTGCTGCAATGGGAGGTGGTGGATGGGGATTAACAGGAAGTGGATGGGGAAGTGATCAGATAACTCATAGCCACACGCTTAGTATAAATGCAGCAGGTGCTCATACTCATACAGTAACAATTAGTTCAGCAGGAAGCAGCAATGCACATAATAACATGCAGCCATATATTGTTCTAAATTATATTATCAAATATTGAGAACTTTGATTACCCCTACAATTTATCAAAGTTCACAATAAGGACTTTGAACAAAACACATGTTATTCAAAGTCCTCTATTAGTGTTTAGAAAATATCATATCCCAATCCAAAACATCAATAGTCTTGGAACTCCTAGAATAGGAGCAGCTGCAACAGTTTTTCCAACTATCTGTTCTTTTCTAACAATACCAGGATCAGCAACATTATTATTATCTCCTTTTATAATATAACCATCTTCTTTCTCAGCAATTATTCTATGTATAATTGGCATATTTCCTCTCATATAAACAACTATGTCATCTGTGGTGTAGTTTGCTTTTGTTATTATGACCATATCACCCACATGAAGAGTAGGCTCCATTGACTCAGAAACAACAGAAAACATTGGCGTAGGTGTTCCAAGAGCAATACCCAGTCCAAAGTAGAATATATATGCAGCTGCTATAACAGCCACTATCTCCAGTATCTCTCTAATCAAACTTTTTCCCATTTTTAGCACCGAATTTATGAGGTGATGAAAATCAGAAGGAATTTTCAATTCCTTCTGTAATTTTTAAAACCTTATAATTTTGCATAGGTTTTGAAATAACAACACTCTATTCTGAATATAGTAATGGACAAAACTAATTAGACTATAATACTTTGTCCTTACTATATGTCAAAGACATGTAAAATACTCTAGATAATTATGTCTTTGACTATATTATCAATAGAACAAATAAAAAGAAGTTTTTAGAAATTATCTATGACCGTTTGTGGAGTGCCCATTTCCATTTGTAACTTTATGCGCTTTTTCCTTTATTTTCATTAATTCATTGTCATCTACTTTTTGGAATAGTATCAATGGTCTTATCACTGTTCCTGGCTTTATCATCTGTTTTTTCAAATCCTTCCACTTTATTTTTTCAGGGTTTTTAATATCAAGGCATTTTATTACCTGTTCTGTTGTCTGTGGAATAAATGGTTTTAGCACAAATGTTGCTGTTACCAGGGCATTCACAGCATAGTATAATGTTGAAGCAGCATATTTTCTTGTTTTCTTATCCCTTACCATTATCCATGGCTCCTTTATCTGAAGATATTTATTAACCTCATCAGATATTGCCATAGCTTCCTTCAGAACATCTTTTAATTTTACTTCCTGAACAAGTTCTTTTATTTTTGCAAGACTTTTTCCTATTCTCTCATTAAGGTCTTTTTCAGCTGTTCCTGGTTTTAATGGTCTTGGTACTTTTCCAAAGTGTTTTGATATAAATGAAGTTGTTCTATAGAATAGATTACCATAGTTTGCTATCAATTCATTATTTACCCTATTTTGAAAATCAGACCATTCAAAGTTAGCATCCTTTTTTTCTGGTAAAACTGAGGAAAGATAAAATCTCCAATAGTCAGAAGGAAATAGATCCAATGCCTCGTCACTAAATAAACCTATCTTTCTAGATGTTGAGAATTTTTGTCCTTCCCAATTAAGATATTCATAGCCTTGAACAAAATAAGGAAGTGTATAATTATTATTATCCCTAGCAGCCATTAGCATACCAGGCCAAAACACAGTATGAAATGGTATATTATCTTTTCCTAGAAAATGAAATACTAGAGAATCTGTCCAATATTTTTTCCAATTCTTTAGCTTTGCATCCCTTGTCATTGAAATATATCCCAACGGAGCATCAAACCAAACATAGAACACTAATTGAGAATATCCTGAAACAGGAACCTTTATACCCCATTTTAGGTTTCTAGTTATACATCTTGGTTTTAGACCCTCATCTATCCAGCCCAGTGCAAAATTTCTTGTTCCAACTGGCCAATGCTTATGCTTCACTATCCATTTTTTCAATTCTTCCTGTAGTTTTGATAGATCTAAGAATAAATGTTTTTCCTTTTTAAATATAATATTGCTCTTGCTGCATAGTTTGCATTTTGGCTCCAATAGTTCATTAGGATCCATCAGTCTTCCACAGTGCTCACACTGATCCCCTCTTGCCTCTTTTCCACATTTAGGACAAGTTCCTTCTATATACCTATCTGCAAGAAACATCTGACAGTCTTTACAAAATGGTAACGTTAGTGTAGATTTTATAATATATCCATTTTTATTTATACTTTTGAATATCTGTTGAGTTATCTCTGTGTGTGTTTTTGAAGAAGTTCTTCCAAAAAATGTAAAATCAAAATTCCATCTCTCATATATCTCTTTCTGTATCTTATGGTACTTGTCAGCATAGTCAGAAGGTTTCATATTTTCTTTCATTGCAGCTATCTCTGTCTGAGCACCATGTTCATCTGTTCCGCATATGAATATATTATCCACATCCATTAGATCAAGAAATCTGTGAAATATGTCAGCTGGAAGCAAAGAACCCACTATATTACCCAAATGCTTTACTCCATTCACATATGGCAATGCTGAGGTAATTGTGACTGTTCTTCCCTCTAAATTTTCAGTTTCCGGCATATATTAAATTCACCCAATACTATTCTGTAAATTATAAATCATATTCTTTGTATATATAATAAGGAAATAAACCTTTAATTGCTTTTAAATCCCTTACTAAATACCTCTAATTAGTTATTATCTATAGGTTACAAATCCTTAAATAGTTTAACAGTTTAAATAGGGTAAGATGATGCTATGAATTACAACGATATGATAAAAGATAATGCTCCAAGAGATGAACAGGGAAACTTAACATTATCATTCCAGGATATTCTAGAACTTAGATCTAATGCATTGCTTAGAGCCAATGCCTTTGCATATATAATGTCAGATGGCTTTGAAAAAGCCATAAACAGAGAAATTGAATTAGCTGTTAATGAAGCTGGCGAAGTTGTCAATACTAAATACTCAATTGCAGATGGTGATAATGTAATAGCACTTGCCCAAACCATCAAAACCTATGAACTCGAAGATGAATTTATTAATTATTTATTAGACTGTGGTAAACCAGAAGTTGCAGGGTTATTTCATGGCTATGGTATTGGTTCTGAGTATCTGCAAAGAGATATTGATACAGCTTTTTTGAAAAAACAATTGATTGAATTAAAACATCCTGCAAACGTAATAACAGTTCTTCAGGCTGTATATGAAAGAGGAAATGTGAATTTTGCAAAAGATATGGTTATGAGATTAAAAGAAGTATGTACAAATGATCAGCTTTCCAGTGATTTTGATAAAGCCCTTGACAAAACAAATGGAAAACTTCTAGGAAAAACCCAATCATAGATGACAGAGATTTCATCAGAATGCAAATGGCTGATTTTAAAGATTTGCTGGAAACTGCATCTGCATTAAAAAGATGCTATGAACGAGAAGATTATGCGTTTGCATTAGCCAGTCTTGATATATTATTAGATAAATATGAAACCATAGGAGATCGCTATACTCTTATTGAAAATCTTGCAAATACACCACTGATAGAAGTCTATGCAAAAACCATTGAAGATAGCTGGGAACGTGAATCATTCTCAAGATTTCTAAGCACATTCTTACAAACAAACAACCGCAAGATATAACAGTTCTATCCATTGTTATGATATTCTTACTAAACATAACATAGACTTAAGGAAAGTGAGATTTAAATACCTAAATTTTCTACATTTCTTTTCACTACATTATTCCTAGAGGTGAATCGTATCACATCAATTATATGTAGTGTATAAAATATCTACTATATTAGCGATTACAACAGCCACATACAAAAATTCTATAGGGAATTCTTGT
>JAZDMZ010000074.1:0-6854 GCA_043800495.1 Candidatus Aenigmatarchaeota archaeon | reverse complement strand
CATGAGGATTAACAACCCCTATTATGTTAGATGTCTTATTTTCAATAATATTTACAGAATCATTTGTTGAGATTTCTGACTTCTTGCTAGGTGTTATTGCACCACCTCCACCACCATATGAAACAGATGGTGATTGCACTGATCTTGTATATAATTGACATCCTGCACCTATTTTTGTTATGACAATCAAATTATCAAATTCATTACAATCCAATGTTTTCAAAAGCCCTATTGCATAGATCAATGCATCTGATGAACCACCCATTAAAACCAATTGTCTTTTGTTCTCATCCAAAATTACAAGAGCTTCTTCAGCTGAATTAATTCTCAGCAATTTTGTACTATCAAGAATAGACTCTGATGAATCCTGTTTTGCAATTATAAGAATATCCCTTATATTAGAAAAATCATTTTCAGACAAAAATCTACTATCAGTTATTCTATAAACACCAGCAAGCTCATTTATCCGTACCTGTTCTTTTGCAACAACTGTATTACCAAGCACTATTGCATAGTTTTCATCAACACCTGTCATAAATCCTCTAATTCCAGAACCTGGTTCATAATAATTACCTGTTATTGGTAATGAAGCATAATCAGTTATAACTAACTCATTGGATAAATCAATCATTGGTATAAGCAATATCACAAGCAATAAAATAAACCCTGCTATAATAACATACACATTGTCCCAAACATGCTTTGCCATATTTTATTATTACATATCCCAATATTAAAAGAATTTCATGATAAGAAATATTACAGCCTATTATAGTAATGGACAATACTATTTAGAGTATGATATATTGTCCTTACTATACAGAGTGAAGTGAAACTTCACTCGTACAGGAGAAACTTTGTTTCTCCATGTATGTACAAGACATAAATATCATGATATTAAGTCTAGAACGTTATGTCTTGTACTATAATAATCTACCATGGTCTCTTTGGTGTTCTCTCAACTGCTTTCTCAATATAAATAACGCAACTTGTTGTGATTTTTGTAATACAACTTTGGTGTTCTCTCAACTGCTTTCTCAATCCTCTTAAGAAGTTTTCCTGACCAGAATTTCTTGGATTTTATAATCATGTCATCGGCACAGAACTGTTTATTCCACATATGATATTCACGACAACAAAGACCCTTATGATCTGCCTGATATTTACCATATAACGGACATGATTTATGATCACCAAGCTCATTCAGATATTTCTCACAGAAACCACATGATGACATAAGCACATCCAATGCTGGATATCTCTTTACCAACTCATCATGTCCATGATCAGGATGTTCATGAAAATATTCCCATTTTATTCGAGAAAGCTCCTTTGCCTCTTCAAATCTTAACTCTCTACCATCTGGTAAATTTATCTCATAATCACTAGCTAGTTTTACAACAACTGGCTTTTCTCTTGTTTCTACCATACTAAAATATTCATAAATAGTCTTTTTAAAGCTAATAATTTAACTAAAATTCTGAAAGAATTTTAACTATTTCCATTAAAAACTACCTGGCACAGTAATCTCTAAATAATATCCAAAAAATATTAATGCCAATGCTATACAAAATATAAAAGTAGCTTCTAGTATATCTTCCTCTCTTCTACTAACTAATATACCACCTGCAACAGCTGCCAATAAATAGGCTACTATTTCCACAACAGTATGTGGTATATATGATAAGATATTTGCATAAAACGGTGCAACACTAGTGCTTCCCCATATCAACACCTTTAACGGAGCACCATACATAACACCAGCTATGCTCGCATTATAACTTAATACAAAAATAGAACCAGCTCCATAGAATACTGATAATGCAAATGCTACAAACACAAGAACAATATTATTCATTAATATTTCTGCATAGGGTAGTGAAAAATGACCCCCAGGACTTATTCCAAAAAGTGTTAATTGTTGAGAAAACGCTGAATTACTTATCTCACTAGGCATCATTGCAAATAATATTGCAAAAATCACTGCCATTCCAAAGAAAAGTAAAAGATAGAATGTCATCAGCTTTTCATGCTTCTTTATAATATCGGTAAATGACTTTGAAGTAAAGCTTTGAGTATTTGCCTGTTCCCTAGGTCTATCACTTGAATAGCTATGTAATATCAATACCAAAAAGGGCAGTATAAACAACGAGCTAAACGCCAGAACAGCCATACTAAATGCAGAAGAAAATATGAAAAATGCTACTATAAATCCAAGAAGTACAAAAAACCCTCCTATTGCAAATCCAAATGCTGGAGTTTTTGCAGCACTCTCAGGAGGTATGAATTTCAAAAATATTATTGGCAAAGCTATAACACTTATGCCAAATACCAATAATGAAAATATATTAAACTCCAGTGCCATAATATAATATAGATTTGACTTTAATATATATTTACCAGAGGGTTCGCTATAATAGAATTGGGTTTATTAATATATGTTTTTACTTAGATTCCAATAACTTAGATTCAGGAATTAGGATAATATGATTAGAACAGCTCCTATAAAAATCAGTATAATTGCAATAATTTTTAATAGCATAACTCCATGACTTAATTCTTCCTTAAGTAACTGTGGTCTCCATATACTAAATATAAGTGCAATTAAGAATACGAAAAGTGGCTGTGTCTCGCTTAATACAGATGCAAGAGAAACAGTTCCTACTGCAATAGCAGCAACCGTCAAGAACTTTGCTGATATATCTAGAGATTTTGATAAAGCGACATAACCAGCCACCAAAGAATGTTTTTTTACAGCATTCTTGATATCATTATATTTGAAATAAAGAAGAAATGGTGATGTCAGAGCCATACCAATCATTATCCAAAAGAATATGCTAAGAACATCTCCATATAACACAACATATTTTATCATGAGCATGATAATTGCCCAGCCAATTGCTGCCAGTATCATGATCCAGAATGCTTTGCTTATGTTTATCTTACCCTCCTTTCTCAAAGAAATTAAAACAGAACCTATTATCAGAGAGATTATTCCAACATATGTCAATAGATTAAACACTTCACCAAAAAGAAATGTTGCAACAATAAGTACAAATATAGGCGCTAGTGAAAACAATGGCACTACTCTAGAGACCTCTTCAGCCTGAAGTGACTTAAAATAAAAAACTCCCACACCTGTCCACAAAACTCCTATGGATAAACAGATTATTAATAATTCAAGTGGAAGAACAACTATGCTCCCAAAGAAAAGAATAACAATAACTGCTATGATTGCACCGAGAGAATCAATAGAGGACTTTGAATAACATGTGTTTTGTTCAAAGTCCTTATTGTGAACTTTGATAAATTGTAGGGTTAATCAAAGTTCTCAATAGTAACAAGAGCCATTGGTGAACGAAGATGTTTGTCAATAACAATCTTTTCTACAACATTACCTAGAGCATATGCAAAAGCAGCTGCCAGTATTAAAAACACCCATGACATAGAAATATAGAGCAATCAATACTTTAATATTCCAAGACAGAATAGATAAAGAAAAATATTTTATAGACTACTTCTTTTTACCTGGCTTATATGAATATTTTTTTGCCTCTCTAAAGAAAAAGAAATATACAAGAATCCCAAGAACTATTAACACCATGACTGCTACTATCAAAAGCGTTGTATCCATTTCTATCATAGGCAGTCCATTGGTTACTGTTTCATTTGTATCAACAAGAGCAGAATCACAATCAAATGCTGTCGAATTACAACCAAATTCACAGGTCTTATCCAATATCCATGAATCATTTAAACATAATTGTAATTTATTATCAACACACTGTTTTATATTATTTTCACAGCCAGTTGCAGACATACATATTGTTGCAGTAGCATTACATCCATATTCACAAGTTTCGTTTATAACCCATCCATTATCCTTACATTCCCTTAATTCACTACCACTACACTCCTTGGCATTCTCTGTACAAACCACAACCAATGCATCACCTGATATTGCAAAATATGACATACCAGGTGCCTTTGCTACATAATAATAATATGTACTATCACTTCCTGTCTTAGCAGTCTCTAATTTATCCCACTGTGTCGTATATCTATTTAGATAAATCAAAGCTGGATTAATGGTATTTGAAGTTACCCATGATTTTTCTACCTGAAAACTAATATTAACATAATCAATATCACTATTAATATCACTTGACTTATTTATCTCAACATACTTGTATGCTGTTCCTGAGACACCACTAGGAGCTGCTGCTGCAGTAATTTTATCAATTGTTATTGTAACACTCGTGACCTTATTCTTTACCATAATACTCAATTCTCTTAGCCCAAGAGAACTATCAAAATTGTTTATAACAGAAGCTATTCCTGGATTAAATGCAGAAAATGACTGCTTTTTCTCAGTTTTAACTGCTGTACTACTTCCACCACCTCCTGAACTTGTAGTTGTTGATGCAGATGATGCCACAGTTATTGTAGCCCTATAATCAGTCTCATTAACATTACCAATAGTATCATTACATCGTACATAATAATAGGTTGTTCCTGCTGTAAGACCTGTGAGTGCTTTAGTATGAGCAGTGCCACTATCTGTAAATGTTCCACTCATGCTAGCATAGACTGTTCCTGAAGATGTTGAATAATGACAAGTAGCATTTTCATTTGTAGTCACTGAAAAAGTCGCTGTTGTCTCTGTTACAGTGGTCTGTGGACCATAGGTTGATACAAATGGTGGAGTGTCATCCACTGTCAAAAATCTTACAGTTGTGTTATATGTATTGTTTCGTGTATCATTTGCATGCACTGTGTAATTATGCAAACCATCTGGAAGATTTGTTTTATTATAATAACAATATATATTAGCACCAGTTGCAGACATATTCATTGTAATGGTTGTACCATTTGTTGAATTAAACCACTCAAGCCAGCATGCACTAATATTAAGATTTGTGTCATTTACACTTACATTAACAAAACTATAATTTCTACCAATCGTTGTTCCATTAGCATCAGATGGATCTAGAAATGTAACATTAGGAGCAGTTGTATCATTCAGAGTAGTGAAATTATATAATATCGAATTATTACAATATCCCAATTGATTGCAAGCTGTTATATTATAAAAATATGTAAGATTTGGTATTAGATTTATTATAGTAACACTTCCTGCTATAACATAAGTAGTATTCAGTGCTGTCTGATTCATATCAGATGCATTTGAACTATATGTAATATTTACAATCGATGCATCTGATACATTCCATGATATTTTAACAGATGTATCAGTTATACTTGTATTTGTAACTGCATCAACAAAAGGATAGGATGTATCTACTCTAAATGTTCTATTTAGTCCCCATTCATATGCTCCTCCTATATCATAAACCAAACAAGACCAGGTATAATTCCCTTCCACTGATAAATTAAATGTATATGAACTACTGTTTATAGTTCCTCCAGATGTATTTGTATTACTATTTTGCAAACCAGTTGAATTCCAGATATAAAATGTTATATTTGAGATAGTTCCTGTTGAAGTTGTGTTACATGTAAATGTCTGTGTTGTTAAATTACTTATATTTGCATCAACAGGATCACCCATTGTAACATTTATAACTCCTCCTGATAGATTATAATCTCCTCCTGAGAAATGAGGAATCTTAAACCAAAACCTATTATTAACCCTATCCATATAACAGTCTGCACCTGTGTTATTTTTACTGCAAACCATTCCAGTAAACCAAGTTGAATTATATCCAGAATAATCTGTAAGATTTACACCAGTACCATTTGCTGTTGTATTCCAAACAATATTCCAATCCTCATCATATAGATAAGGCAGAACTGTTTTATACACCCATGATTCATTGACAAGAGACTCGTTATATGGTATGCTAATCAAAACATGACTGTATATTTCAGGTGCCATGCTACCAAATCTCCACATCTGTGCAAGAGAGTTAGAAGTTGTTATGTTTTGCAAAGAACTATCACTCATTACAGCATCAGGAGGACCTGATCCAAGTAAATCTGCTCCAATAAAATATGTCACAACGCCATTGCTTGAATTTATCATAACATTTGTTTTTCCTCCAAGCATTGCCTTTAATGGATTAAAATCACTTCCAAAACTTCCTAGGAAACAATTTGCGCCAGGTGCAGGAACACTGCATGTTGCATTGTCTTTGTAAAATGCTATTGATATACCAGAATATGCTACTCTACTCCCATTTGCCAACACCTGTTCTGGATTAAATGGATATAGTGTGACATTAAACATTCCTGTTCCAGGAAATGTGGTAAATTTTGATTGTTTAGGAGCATACTGATTACTAAAAACTTTTACTTTCACAGTACTTTGGTTTAATATAACCATTTTAAAAGTACCATTTGTTAGTGTATCAAACATATATCTTAATTTATTATTTGTTGAATTGAAAGAACTGTGAACAACCTCTATCTCAACATGAGCAGAAGTCAGTGCAATAGAACCATTTGTTGCATTAAATGTCACCCTTGATGTATTCGCAACACTACTTGTATTATCATATACTCCTGCTAATCTATAAAGAGTTGTGTTCAATGATGCATTTGCAGCACCCACACTAATATTTTGCAATGCTCCAAAATATTCACCAGAACCATTTCCATAAAATTCAATAACATATTCCATTCCACCTGCAGATCCTAATACAAGCACACTGTAATTTGCTATATAGGCTCCTGTCATATTATTGATTGTTGGTGTTCCCATCACAACATTTGAATTTGGAAATACCACACCTGACAAAGGAGTAAACTGTACCACAATATCTTTTAATTTTACTTCAGAGGCATTACCAGAAACACTAATCAATCCAGTGAGATTATAAAAACTATATGAT
>JAZDMZ010000124.1:0-3658 GCA_043800495.1 Candidatus Aenigmatarchaeota archaeon | reverse complement strand
TGAACAAAACTATCTAGAGTATAATATGTTTGTTCTAACTATACATGGTTGAATAGAGTTCAACCTGTACAAGAGAAACTTTGTTTCTCTATGTATGTACGAAGCATATCTATTCTAGAAAGTTATGCTTCGTACTATATTCTATTCAGAAAAATTTATCAAAAAAATAATTGATTCTAGCTAGATGAAATGAAAAATAAGATGTTTTATCAGAAAATTTGATGAAATTGATAAATTCGTATCAAAAAATATTTTTTTCATCAAAAAGAATCAATTTGTTCCATAAACTATATAAACCATTCGAATGCAATATAAGTGTATCGGTGATTAAAATGGCAAAGAAAAAGAAAGTAGCTAAGAAAAAGAAATAAATTAAAAACTGACATTTAGATTTTTATTTTATTTTTTATAAAACATTTATATTTTTTATTTTTTTTTAATTCTCAGATATTTATTGATTGGTTCATAGATATATTTATGATACGAAAGAGAAAGGATTTCTATTTTCAGAAGTATGATAAGGCAGTTGAGTTGCAAAAGGCTGGTAAGAATCTTCAGACGATTGCGAGTGAATTGAATATATCCTATTCTGCTGTTTATAGTTGGCTAAATGGTATGAGAAAGCCAGAAAAGGATGTTTTGACTAATTTTATGGATTTTTTGAAGAAAAATGGGCCAATGCCAGCTATTCTTGTAAAAGAGTTTTTTCCAAGTCATGATGATCTTTTTCATATGGCTGTAAAACGTAATTTAGGTCTTAATAGACATGTTACATGTGGTAAGCATACATTGAAAGAGAGTGCTGTGTGGTATTATATTGATGGTCAGGAAGCTGAGTTAAAATCACGAATACTTGATATGTTGAAAAAATATAAGGAGATTAAGAGTGCAATCAAAGCTTTTTAAGAATAAGCACTAATAGTAGACTATGGTAATTGGTTGTGGTTCACAGTTATGTCTGAAGATATTCAGGGATTTGTTTGAAAAAGAGACAGTGGCTGTTTCTGATGGTTTAAAGGGTCATATTAGTGCTGAAAACACTGTTTTTATGAGAAACCCATTTGAATCAGAATTTGTGGTATTTACAGATGATGTTAGTGGTGAGCAATTTTTATCATCTATGTTAAAAGCTGGGTTTGTTATATGTTGTAACATGACTCCTAATCAAAAATTCATAAAAATGGCAGGAGAATTTGGTTATGCTGCATCTGCTTCTATTGATAATCCAGATGATTTGATTGCTAAGATAACAAAGGCTCATGCTATGACAGGACTTAGATATATTGAGGTTCTTACTCCTTGTCCAAATAAATGGGGAAACGATGCTTCTACAACAGTTCATGTGGCATCAGCTGCAACAGAATCTGGAGTATGGCCATTGTTTGAGATAGAAGGGAAAAGGGTAAAATTAGGTCCAAGACCAGCTAAATTAGGTGTTTTGGAATCATTTAATAATATTCAGGGTATTAGTCAGTTTGATCAGATTTTTGTGGAAACAAATTGGAAAGAGCTTGTACAGCTTTCTTTGAAGTAATATTATTTGGGTTTCTAGTGGATGTTTAAGGTTTTTCCTGTTTCTATATTAAGGTATGTCTATGTTGTATAATGAAAAAAAGGCTGCTGATTGGATTGGTGATCACCCGCTCATAAATCAATTGGTTGCACTAGGACTAACTATTAATGATGTTATAGGAAAGAGAGTTCTTGATGTTGGATGTGGGCAGAATCCACAGTTGGTTGAGTATCTTAGAAAATATGGGATACATGCATATGGAATTGATCCAGAAGCACCTAACAGACCCTATGTTTTTAGAAAAAGGGTTGATGGGGTTGGAGATTTTCGAGGAGTTCCTGTTAATGATTATAGTTATGATGTGGTTTTGATGCATATGTTTTCTCCATTTTATGCTGCTGATAGTAATTTTGTTTCAGTTGATGAACGAGCAGAATCTCATGATTATGCATTGGATAGATCAATTATGATATTCAAAGAAATGCTAAGGATTGTAAAACCAACTGGTAGAATAATATATTATCCATCATTGAGACATCTTGAAGAATTTTTACATGAGGATGCTAATAATCATGGATTTATGATTGTTAATGAAGATATATCAGAAAATTTCTCTGATATTGTTTTTGATGTTGGTAAATATCTTGAATTAGAATATAGATATTGTTGTGCTGTGATTAATAGAATACGTGGAAATGTGGTTGATAAAGAAGATCCAGAGACATTCAGAACTTTGGTGGTTCCTATATTTGAGAAATAGTTAATTTTTCTAATTCTATGCATTTCCACTACTATTTTCATATTTCATTTTTTGTATTTTTAGCATAAGTGCATTGTCTATTGCAGGATCTGAGGGCGTTTGTGACAATGAATGTGGTTTATGTGGTGGGTAGTGTCTTCGCATGTCTTCATGGTCCTTGTCAATAGATATTTCTACACTACTGTCATCATCTGATACATAGGCTGTTCCAATACGCGTTCTTTTGATAGGAGATTCTTTATAGAAAAGAGGAACTTCCCACGAACCCTCTTCATAGTCAACGAAATCCGGTTCTATTCCATCAATTAGTTCAAGAAATATTCTACTCTTAACTATTCCATACACTCTATCAGAATCTAACATAATAATCCTTGATTTTTTAATTATAGTATTAATAACCAAATTTCTTTCAGAAATTTGGTTAATATAGCCATAGTCGTTCTTGCTTATCAGAGGTTTTCATATATTGGAATGCTTTAACAAGATCATCTGATGATGCAATGTCAGCAATTATGCTTGTTGTGTTTTGATTCATGATTTTTATGTCCCTATACATAAGACCTGCATTTATCAGTATTTTTGTGTCAATTACTGCTAGTTTTTTGTTTGTGACATTAATCAGAGGAAATGGGTTGAGTATATGTATTTTTATCATTCCTACTTTTTCACCAAGTTCTTTTAGTTTTTGAACAGCAATCCTTGTGTTTGTTGTTGTTGAACCATAGGTTATGAATAGGAAATCTGTGTTTTCTGTCATAAATGATTCGCTTTCTAGGAATGATCTCTTTGTTCTCTTTTTCCATTGATCACTAACATCTGGTATGATTTTCTTGCTGTTTTCAATTGCTTTTTCAAGAATTGCTAGAGATTCTAGATTTTCCTCAAGTGTTAGTTTTAGATGTTTTTCTGGTTTGTCTATTATATATGGACCTAGGAAGTTTTCTGTTATTTTTTGTGTCATTGGTTCAAACTGTTCTCTTGATTCTTTTAGAAGTCTGTCTAGATGAATCACAATTGGTAAAAGGATTTTTTTATCCTCAGATAGTTTGAATGAGCATATAATATCATCATATAGTTCTTGTATGGTTTCTGGAAATATGTTTATTGCATGGTTTACTGGTTTTTTTGCAGTGCTTACTAGAACAGCAGGCAGTCTTTTTAGGCAAAGCTCTTTTACACTGTGAATATAGCCAATTGCAAGACTTCTTTTGCCAGCTAGAGTACTGCTTATTAGAGCATCTTCTAGGGAATCAGTGATTCTATGTTTTATTGTTATTTTTTTGTATTTTCTAGCTGTTGCATAGTCTATTATTGGCTCTAGGGTTGCTGATTCTGCAGCTGCTATACATGCTGAAAATGCATTCATTATTTCCATTTTAGTCACC
>JAZDMZ010000114.1:0-5958 GCA_043800495.1 Candidatus Aenigmatarchaeota archaeon | reverse complement strand
AGAAGGTTGTAGACAAACATCAGAAGAAATTCTCTGTTCTTTAATAAATTGGTTGTATAAAAAATTTCATGATAATGTGGGTGTTGTAGAAATCTTTAAGGTGTTGGGAGTGAAATGATATTTAAACCGCAAAACTAAAGTTCTTATATATAATATATGTATAAGTATAGGTGATTAGATGTCGATTCAAATACTGGAATATAATCCAACACTTGAGAGTATTCTTACAGTGGAAAAACTTATAGAAAAACACAGTGGAAGGTATGGAAAATATCAATTATGGAGTAGATTGCCTAAAAAAATGATGTATCAGACATTTCAGGTAATCATAGATTATCTTGAAAAATCGAATAAAATAATTATTGAACAAGATGGTAAAATAACATGGATATGGTATCCGAAAGGAATCAAAAATCTAAAGGGGAGGGGATTGATAATCAAATAAATAATGAGTGTTGCTTATGAGAGAACTTTTGGTAGCATTTGCAGATGAAGAAACAAAGAAAGTATTTGAAGAACTTAAAGCTAACCCACAAAAGAATCAATATTATAATTTGTGGTTTGCTATATGTGAACCCAATGGTATCATATCCTGAATCTTTATTGGGTTCACTATAACAACGGAAAGTTTGAAGATAAGCAGTTGTATGAATTTATTATAAGAGCAATCAATGATTTGAAAAAGAACTCATATATTGGAGTTATAGCAAGCCAATGAAGTAATCCGGTATTATATTTCATTGGTTGCTATATGTGAACCAATTATTATCATACCTGATTCTTTAGTTGGTTCACTATAATATATCTAAAAATCTTATACCAAAAGAATATATTAAAAAATTTGATATCAATAATCTACGTAAATACAATCTGCCAAATGCATGGAGACTTTTATACACATTGAAATGAGATAGAGATTGTATCAGTAATATTGGAATGGATGAGTCATAAAGATTATGAGAGATTATTCAAATCTGAGGATTCCATCAGTCTGCGACTGATCGGTCGCAGAGTATAATGATGGTATCCTAGATGTAAATTAATTACAATGATACCATCCAATTGCATTGGATGCCTCTGGTCTTTGACCAGAGGAGATGTAATTAATTTCACATATTAATTTATTCCATTCTCTGCTCTGAGAGTTCTAGATGATCTGTTTCTATTTCTATGAGAGCTTCAAATAATTGTTTTATCCTTGGATTTGTTGCTTGTTCAGCAGCATCTTGATAAAATTCTATTGCTTTTGTTTCTCTAGCATGGGATTCATATAGATTTTTTATGTTCTCTGTATTACATTGTTCATCTATTTTTGGAATGGATGCAATATTTAGTATTTTTCTCCATATACTAGCATGTTCTGCTTCTATTTTTCCAAGTGCTTTGAATAATAGTTTTCCTTCTACATCATCTGTTTTTCCTGCTGCGCAAAAGTAGAATGCACTGTTACTCAATTCTACTTTTAGTGCATGTTCTACATTTTTTCTATCTTGTTCATCGAGTTTTATATCAAAACTAACTTTTGCAAGTTTTGCTTCTTTAATATGTTCTCTGTGAGCACCACAAAAAGGACAGTTTGATGGAGGTTCTTGACCAACATAGGGATCTCCGCATATTTCACATCTCCATAATTTTATCATAATATCACCTAATAGTTTATTTACTTAATCATATAAAAAGGTTGTGATTCACTATGATAAAATGATTCATCAAATTGAGGAAGATATCAGATATTTACAACTGATTAGAAGAGCAGTTGTTGACAATACTGTTACACGTGGTTCTTATTTTTTAGGTGTTAATGATGTGTTTGAAAGCAATGGAAAATATTTCAAAGCAAATCCAAATCTTCTTACAGTAGAAGAATGGGAATATCTTACGATGAAAAGTCATATAACAACAGAAGAATTTAGAGATTATACGACTGTAATAACAAATGCTATTTTTGAGGAAGAAAAAGACAGGCAGAATTAATGATTACAACAGTTCTTATTTCATTTTCTTTTTTGCCAATGTGACAAGCACTGTTGTATCACGAGTATGGCCATTACCAGACAATGTTCCATGAAAATTGAAATAATAAAATTCATTGCATCCAGATTCAGTAAAAGTATAATAGGAATTATCTACTAGATCTAATAAAGGACAGGTACTTATTGCATCGTGCATGGCATCTTTGAATATATCAATTGTATCACGTACACCATCATCTGTTACAAGACCAAATAGATCATTGTTATAAACATATCCAAAATTTGGAGAAGATTGATTGCATCTCCTGAGATAATTGAGCACACAATTTGTTCCAGGTCTTACATCTTGAATATGTAAGAAAACCCCATCGTCTTTCAATGCATGTGCAACCTGATCAATTGCAAATGGTAGATCTGCTGCTGTGTCAAATGACGATAGACCAACTATCATTGGTACTTCTTTATATTGAATATTATAATAAGAACCTTCAGTTATGTTTATATCTGGATTTCTTTTTCTATTTTCTTCAATTGCTAATGGATTAACTTCGACCTGAAGCCAGTTTTTAACATATTTTGGTTTTAATCTAGCATAGAAATATCCTGTTGCACCGGATCCATATTCTATAATATCACTTCTTGGCAGATTGTGATAATTCCAGATAAATTCAGCTATTCTTATTAGAGATGATTCAAATTTTTGCCGTGTTCGTAGAAAAGATGTTGTTTCGGTTATTGGTTCTGTTTTATGATAGCATTCTTGTTCGCTTATACTAGCAGTCTGTCTTGAAAATGAGAGTTTTTCTGGTCTGAGAGAATTGATAAGTTCTTGATAGACATTTAGAACAGGAGTATCTCTAATTTGTATAATTCCATTAGAATATGGTATTGAGAACTTTGATTAACCCTACAATCTAGCAAAGTTCACAATAAGGACTTTGATAAAAACACATGTTATTCAAAGTCCTCTATTGTTTGTTTTGTCATGATATCACTATTCTAGAATAATGTATTCAGGTGCGTTTTTCCAAGGTTCTTTTTCCTGCCATTCTTTTATCCATTCTTCTGGCATTATCAAACTTAGGGCAGCTATGTCTCCAAGATACCTATCTAGAACAGAGGCCTTTATTTCTACACCATCTGTGAGTGCGGTAAATCCTTTACTAAATTCTTGTTGTATTAGTGGTAGAAGAATTTCAGAATTTTTAGAAAATATTGTTCCGCCTATTATAAAAAGTCTTGTGTCTAGTATGGCATTTATTGAAACTAATCCACGGGCAAAGTTTTTTGCTGCTTTTTCTATTACTTTTTTTGCCTTTTCATTATTTCTATTATATTCAGAAAAAACTTCTTCTGTTGTTTTACACCCAGAGTCTTTTACAAGGGCTCTTCCTGATACCAATGATTCCAGATCACCCCACTGACCACAACCACATTGATCACCATCTTCTGCAACATAGATATGTCCTCCATGGGGAGCATTGTTATTCATTCCTTTGATTAATTTGCCGTCAACAAATGCACCTGTTCCTATACCAGTGCTCCAGGTAACATAGACAATGTTATCTTCGTTTTTTCCAGCACCAAACAGACGTTCTGCGACAACAGCTGTTGCACAGTCATTTCCTATTTTTACAGTAGAATATATTTTTGCAAGTTCTTCTTCTAAGGGTATTTCTCTCCAGTTATTTGGTAATGGACTGTTATCAGAAAGACCACCACATAGATTAGGTGCTATGATGGTGAGATATTTTTCTTTTTTCTTAAAAGGTCCGCAGGTGCTTATGCCCAGTGCATTTAGTTCTTTTTTATTAATTCCTATGACACTGCAGCAATATTCTATGAGATCGTCTATTTGTTTAGGAATTGTATCAACAGGACCATCTAATTTTATAGCCTGCCAAATTCGTATGAGATAGCCCTGTCTATTCATAATACTCACTGTTATTTTTGTTCCTCCTATATCTACTGCTGCTTTGTATGACATATCATTAACCAGTAATACTATAATAAAATAGAGAAAGGTTTTAAAGTGAGTTGATTAATCATTTTAGAAAAGAGTGCCATTTTTCAATCATTCCTGTCATTCTTTGTCGTACTCTTTTTTTATTTTCCTGTCGTTTGCGTTCTTTTTCTTGCAAATTGGCAAGATCTGCATAGACAAAGGCTATGTCATCGTTTTCGAGTTTTACAGCAACATTATATGAGGCACTATACCATTTTATTTTAGCATAGTTTGAGATAGCTCTTATGTATGAATATTCTGCATTTGTCATGTTTCCAGATTTTTTGTAAAAATCACCCACAGCTTCATAGTACAACCCAGTCAATCCATGGAATTCATTTCTCTCAACAAGATTGATAAATGCTAGATAATCACTGATGTTGTTTTCATTAATCATTCTATTATCCTATTATTCATTTATTTATAATTAATCAGAGACTTCTATTACTTTGTTTCTGGATTTATGTCCTGATAGAATTGTGATATCATTCTTTTTTACACCAAGATGGTCTGCTAATACTTCTATTAGCAAAAGATTTGCCTTATTATCATCTGCAGGAGCATTGAGATAGGCTTTTAGTTTACATTTTTCTTTGACAATCTTGTTCTCAGATGCATTTACTACTGCTCTTATGTTTAGTTTCATTCAATCATCTTAGTTTTTCGATTTTTTTCAATGTGTCTATAAAGACATGTGCTTCTTCTTTTGTATTGTATAGATATAATGAGGCACGGGCAGATCCATTAATGTTGTGTGCATTGAACCAGGAATGGACGCAGTGCTGGCCTGAACGAATCATTATGTTTTGCATTTCATCCATCATAAGAGCAATGTCATGGCTAGGTATTTTATCTATGATAAAGGATATTATTCCTGCTCTTTTTTCTGCAGAAGCAGGCCCAATTATTTTTAAACTAGAAATATCTTTTATTCCTTCTGAAATTATATTATTCAAAGAAATTTCATGGTCTTCAATATTAGATAGGCCTATTTTGTTGAGATATTCACAGGCTGCACCAAGACCAATCATTCCAGCATAGTTTTGCAGTCCTGCTTCAAATTTTTCAGGGGGTTTTTCATAGACAGCATCTGTATAGGTTGTTTTAACTACAGTATCTCCTCCTACTAGAAATGGACTTAGTTTTTCCAATAGTTCTATTTTTCCATATAATACACCTGTTCCAGTTGGTCCAAGCATTTTATGTCCTGAGAATGCTAGAAAATCTACTCCTAGTCTTTTAACATCTATTCTTTGATGAGGTATGCTCTGAGCAGCATCGACTAATACTAATGTATCATAATCATGGCTTAGATTTATTATATCTTTTAATGGATTGGTAACACCATCTAGATTAGAGGTATGTACAATGGAAACTAGTTTAGGCCTTGTTTTTTCTAATAGTTGATGAAAATTATCAATGTTGAAAGTGTTATCTGGATTGCTATTGATTATATGGTGTGATATACCTTTTTTTGCAAGAACTTGACATGGTAATAGATTTGAATTATGCTCTTTATCTGTTGTGATAACAACATCAGCTGATTTTAGTCCAAGAGAATTGTAGACAATATTCAGTCCTTCTGTGGTATTTCTTGTAAATAATGTTTCCTGTTGCTTGGCACTGATGAATTTAGCAACTATTTCTCTAGCTCTATTATATTCTTCATCTGTTTTTTTACTAAATCTATGGCTGCTTCTACCTGCACAGCCACCGTATTCATAGTAATATCTGTTCATTGCATCTATGACCTGTTTTGGTCTAAGGGACATGCATGCTGAATCCATGTATATAATAGGCTTTCCTTTCACTCTTTGAGAAAGAATTGGAAAATCTTCCCGTATTTTTTCAATATTCATGATATTGATTAGCTAAAATCCTATTTAACTTTATATTACAATAGTCTTTTGTGTGGTTCAATTGTATTTTTACTAAAGGTTGAATAAATATAACCGCAAAATTGGTTAATGCTTTGAATTG
>JAZDMZ010000110.1:0-2438 GCA_043800495.1 Candidatus Aenigmatarchaeota archaeon | reverse complement strand
GGCTGAACTATGTTCAACCATGTATGTGAACCAACTATTATTATACCTGATTCTTTAGTTGGTTCACTATAAAATTTTCAAAACCTTATTTTATTATTTGTTAAAACACTGAAGAGCAAATGCTCTTTACAGATAATTATCACACACATTCAAAACACTAAACCTTGTTTCTTCCCCGACTCCAATGTTTTACCGAAACTCTTATTCTTCGAGTTCTTGCTCGTTTTAGAGTATATTTTCTAATATCAGCCCATCTAGGAGCACTCTGTGTACGAGCTGCTACTAGTTTTCTCTTCTCTCCAGCCTTTTTTATTGAACCCATTATTATTCACTGTATCTGTTATTTACTGAAATCATATTTATAGTGAAATAAATGGTATTGATATATATATTATTCATTTATTTCACATATAGTTACCAATGAAATATATTAATAATCAATCATTGGATAACTATAAATGCTTATTTCGCTGACGATAACTTGTTTTTCAGCAATATTTTCACCAAAAAAAATCATTTTCTTGTAATTCTAAAATCATGGCCTCCTTCTATCTGTCTAAGTATTGCTACCAACTGTTCTTCTGATATTTTATTATTAATCTGACCTGACTGATAGGCCTGTGCAAGATATATTTCTATCTGTGTTGCCACATCAGGCTTTACCATTTTAAGATTATTCAACCTCTCCCGTGCCTTTGGCTCAAGTATTTCATTCATAATATTTTTAAGCATCTCCAATTGTTGATTAACTGCCTGCTGTTGTGCAGCAACCTGTTGCATAATCTGTTGCTGCTGTCTCTCCATCATCCTTCTCTTTAGTTTTTCTTCTTCATTCATTATGTACCATCCTTTGATTTTTCTCCCAATTCTTCATTAAGATATGCAGGAAATCTATTCATATATTTATCCATTATTTCTTTAGCAAGTGTTCTAGCATTAGCACCCACAAGAGCATTGAATCCATCAGGAGTCATTGCAATCAGATAATCCTCAACAAGACCCTCTGCTTTTCGATACCCTGCCTGTTGTTTAGTCAATGATCCTACTAACACTCTTTCACCATCAACCATATTAAATCCTATATACATCACAGAGTCTGATATCATATCTATAACTATAATTATGAACAAAACTATATAGAGTATAATATATTTGTTCTAACTATATGTACGAAGCATATCTATTCTAGAAAGTTATGCTTCGTACTATATATAGAGAAACTATTAAAAATTAATTATAACAATTAAGAATTCTATTGTTTACAGTCCTTTGCAATCTTGTCTAAAAAACGCTGGCCTTCTTTTGTCACAATTCTTCCTTTTTTTGGCTTATTTACCTTTTCAATTAAACCAACTCTTTCCAATTCCTGAAGAGCTGTTCTTATTATTTTTCCGCCTGCTTTTCTAAAATGAGATGGCTGATGACCAAGATTTTTCAATCCACCATAATAAGATCTTAATTTAGAAACACCAATTGGACCATCTAGGTATATTTTTCTCAACAAACTAGCTGTTCTAAGAAACCACCAATTATGTTGTTCAGGAGGTCTTTGTTTACATACTCCTGTTTTTACAAACTTAGCCCATTCAGGCATATGTACTCTTTTCTCCAATTCCTTAGATGCTGTTTCCACAAGCATTGATTGATTTACATCTCTTGCTGATACCATAATATATACCTCTCAATTTAACGAATTAGTACAAAGATATTAAATACAAAACCATTTAAACGTATCTCATGAATTATAAAGAGAAATAGCTTCCTTTGTTCTTTTCATGAGGTCATCAAGATTCTTCGCCTGAGTATGACACAAGCAGAACATATGTTCTGCTGTGCAGGAGAAACAAAGTTTCTCCCTGCATCCTGGCAATTCAACCACATCAGATATCAAATACCCATTTTCCCCTTCCTCAATTATAATATTAAATGTATTTTTCATCTTTCCACCAAACGAATATTGTTTGCAATATTTATATATCGAATCAAATAAGATCTACATCACAGAATCTCCTAGATTTGCATCCCTATCTGTTGTAAGAAGAACTGATTTACCATCAACAACAGCTGCCAATAACATTCCATGTGATTCCACCCCCTTCAATTTTCTTGATACAAGATTAACAAGAACTATAATATTTTCATCAATTAGTTCATCTGCAGAATAATTATCAGCAATACCTGCTACCGGCTGTATTTTTTCACCAACATCTACCTGCAATTTCATAAGTTTATCAGTTCCAGCAATCCGCTCAGCCTCTAATATTCTACCCACTCGCAAATCAAGTTTCTGAAAATCATTGTATATTATCATTTCTGTCATAGTTATCAACTAAACAATCTTTTGATTAGAAAACTTATAAATTCATTTGTCAGAATTTCTAAGAAAATACATCACAAAATCAGGATAAACATCCCATGCCCAGACACCAGTTGCCAAT
>JAZDMZ010000103.1:0-11868 GCA_043800495.1 Candidatus Aenigmatarchaeota archaeon | reverse complement strand
ATCAAAGAAATTGAACGAAATGTTAACTTTATCAATTATCGCTGCACTACCTATTGAGAATGTTACGTTTTTCATTTGATCACCAAATCAATGATTACGTAACATTCTTTTACATTCATCTAAGTGGCGAAGTCAGGTATAAACAGTGGTATCTTTTTTCTCTTCATATTTTTTACCAGCACCAACAAAATAAGCCTTGCCCTGCAATTTACTCATTATGTCCTTAATATCAGCTTTGGCCTTTTCAGGAGCATTACCAGTGATTGCATTTGTTTGTGTTTCATAATAATCAGCAACAAACATTGGATATGCTTTCGTATCCAACGCATCTACTATCTCAACCAATTGCGGATCTGAATATGACATCAATTCATTATAAAACGACAACTCAGCATCTGTAAGAGAATCCTTATTAGCAACAACCAGGTATGCAGGTGGCTTTGGCTCACCTAATTTACAATCATTATTAACACGTATCCAATAACCATGTCCTTTTTGCAAAAAATCTGTTGTAAAATATATTTTTTCAAATGCATCATAACCATATACATTGCCTATAACACAATCTCCTATATAATCATTAATATTAAACAACTCAGTACCACCAAGTGTATTCCAACCTCTTTTTAATTGTGTGGCATCATGAACAACATAATCATATCCACTAAACCCAATTGAACAATTATTTATAGAATATACCCAATAACCAAATCCACCCATCATATCCTCTGATGCATTTATTTTTACATACTTTCTACTAGATGTATTATAATAATAAATAACAGAAATGTTGCAATCATCATAATAAGAAAAATCAGAAGAATTTTTTACTATTATAAAATCAGAATATGGCGGAGATATTAGATTCCAACCTTCATAAACAGAAACATCTGTTCTATCAGCTATCAATGAATAACCAATACTACAAAACAATACTATTACTAATAAAACCATTGTCAGTTTCAATTTCATACATTATTAATTGCATAGAACTGGTATATATTATTATAACTGAGTAGAATGAAGTTATTTATATTTTGTCTGAATTCTTTCATAGTTTTACCGAATGAATTTAGCTATATGTATCATGACTGAACATGATGAAACTATTGAGAAATCTATGAACAACTAGCATCATTAACAAGCTTAAAACATCCAGGACATTTATATGCCATACATCTCTGACCCTTATTCACAACAGAACACTGCTTCTGTAAAGTACCATCAGAGCATCTTGTCATAAGACATCTTTTATTATAAGAACTACACTTTTCATATGGAGACAGGCATCCACAAACAGAACAATTGCCACTAAGATAATAATAATTTCGACTCTTTATACACATTGTTCCAGACACTGTTTTTGAACATTGACCTGGTTCAGTGCCATCTCCACATCTTATCATAACACACTTGCCACCAGTTTTATTGCATATATAATTGTTATCAGGACATCCACATACTCCACAATTATAAACATATGTCCCATTATTACAATAATATGGCTTTGAACCAAGACATGCACCATGTGCTAATTCATATGATGTACCTGGATTACATGGATTTCCTGGTGGTAATGTACTAAATTCTACAACATAACCACTCAACTTAGTTATAAACAAATCATCCAATCCCTTATCAGATGTAATTATCAACACATCTTTGCCACTTGCAAATCCATCCTTTACATATCCAATCATCTCCATATTTATATTACTCCAGTCATCACATGTTTTAATCAATGACCCATTTGCTCTGGTTAATCTACCAACATTAGCTAAATCCATAATAAATTGATCTGTGCAGGGATTTCCAATGAGAATCAAATGTCTTGTTGCTTTATCAGCACTTGTAACATGATCTACATGTTTGATAAGAATATCTTTATCATTGTTCGGATCCAATCTTTTCTTAATATCCATTGCAGTTTTATTTTCCAAATCATTTGAGTAAACAATCAATGCATTTCCTAATCCTCTCTTGATAAATGGTTTTGGAAAACTACTCAAATTATAAACCACTAATGGATTAACAGTAATAACATAACCACCATAACCAGATGGATCAACACCAACAAACTCAGGATATATCATACCTTTTGCAATATACTGTCCACCAAAAACATATCGGTCTCCCTCATTTGCCCTTAGTGTATAATTCATATTATAGTTAGTGAGATTAGCGCCAAGAATAAAACATCTCATAGAACCAACAGATCCACTATTTAGAAAACTTTCTACACTAGCTGAAAAATCAGTCACTGAAACAAATTTATTAAAATAAAAGGCATCAGTCCGTTTTGCAAGCTCAGAAAAATCTGTAATATTATCCTTATTCAGATCAGCTGGATCTGATATTTTTCTAGTTCCATTATTATACACACAATAATTAGGCATTGTAACCATATCAAGTCCATTAGGAATCTTCTCATCCAATACAAAATAGATTGAATTACCAAGCTGTATGTTTATAGAAACTGGTATATTAACTCCAATGGTTGTATTCACTGGCATTCTTCTAACCACTGAAATCTTTGCCTGACCAGCAACACAAGCACCATTCACACATCCGTTTGGACAATCAAAATCACCTGATGCCCATTCAGTTCCATTACAATAAAAATCTCTATAATGTGTTGAATTTGTACAAACATCTTCAAAACTCACCAAACCATATGTTCCATTCAAAAGCACAATTCCTTTTGTAAAGATATTTATAACAAACTCAGAATCACTACAAGTATGATTACAATCAATCATATACGAAAGAATACTCATACCATTCCATGTTATATTTATATTATCTGTTTTAAGTGTTGAATTAGCACACATTTGTTTATCTATATGATTTTTGTTTGATAATACAAGATTTTTACACTCATCTAAACTAATCTCACCTTTTCCAACAAGTGATCCAATATTAAATTTTCCTGATGGTGGTAAGCAACTTGCATAACACCAAGCAAGTGTAACTGAGTTATTTTCATCATTATTCATAAGAGAACAATCATCTTTCACATATACCCAATAACCCTTATCTGACGCCAACACATCTACTTTTCTAAAGCTTTTTGAAACACCATCATAATCAAAAATAACTTTTATCACACAACCAGAATCATATATACCTCCATTAAACCCACCAATCATATTCCAGCCTTTTTTCAACCTACCTGGCTCATCTCCCAAATCATTCTTTGTCACAGGAAATGTACCATCATATGCAATCATACAATCATCAGCAACACGAACCCAATAACCAAGACCTGGTCTCATATTTTTTATATCATCAACTTTATCATATTTCTTTGTTAAAGAATTATAATGATATATAATACTGATATTACAACGATTGTCAGCAATACTAGGATTAGAAAATGGCACAGACATTATATTCCAGCCTTTGTATAAATTTACACCTCTTCCATTGATTAAAACAACACAAGCACCATCCCTACAACCATTTGGACACCCAACCCATCCACTTCCCTGTCCTCCACCAAAACCTGTTTTATTTCCACAAAAACATTCAAATAAACTATCCTTACCTCCTGAATTAATCAACTCTTGATTAGTACCACACCTATCTGAACAAACAATACCCAGACCAGTCATAGAAACACTTCCAGCTACATTTAGATTCCATCCACCATCACTATCTACACAATTCTGTGTAATATTAACTAAAGGAGTTGTATTAATACAGGCACCATCCCTGCATCCATTTGGACAATTATATCTTTCATAAACATCCTCACTTCCACTACTAGGACAACTTGCTTCTAAAAGAGTAATATTGTTTTCACATTTATCTGTTGCACCATACCAAACATCATCACTATAATGTATGGTTGTATTTCCTGCAACAACATAATTTTTTCCACCATCACTATCCTTGCATTCAACAACTGTAACTGGTGTAGGAATCTGGCAAACACCTACTATAGCATTGCATTCAACAACTGTAACTGGTGTAGGAATCTGGCAAACACCTACTATAGCATTGCATTCAACAACTGTAATTGGTGTAGAAATCTGGCAAACACCTACTATAGCATTGCATTCCATTCCTGGATCACAACTACATCTATTACAACTAACAATCAGTTTCCCATTATCACAATATTTTGGTTTTGCTAAAGAACAACTACCATATAATGTTCCATCATTACATACAACATAAGAGCATTGTTCATATTTTATCAAAGAACCATTGCTACTATACCATCCCTCTGTATCCATTCCTTGATTTTTACACACTATATTCTGTCCAGAACAATTAGCATATTTAATAAGCCCCTTATCATCATACCATCCTTCTAATTCTGTACCAATATTTTGACAACTAGGAACACTGCCATTTACAACAGAGAATTTTATCACATAATTACTCTTATCTAAACCAGAATTATCTACTGGACTCAATACATCAGCATTTATTCTATAATCAAATACTCTAAACCCCCAATAATTTGAACTAGTTGTACTGAGATTTTTTAATGTGTAACCATCTTTTGTAATATCAAAATTTAGCACAACATTACCTGCAATAAAACACATTGCACCAACAGGACAGCGCTGATCTTTTAAATCAATTAACTTTATAATTGTTCCATCTTTTAAAACACCAATCTCACCTACTTTTAACTGTACAATATCAGAAGAACCCGCAAGAGCTACACCCACTGCATTAACAGAACCAACTAAAAACAACATAGAAATAATTATCAGAAAAACTATCTTTTTCATATAACATCACACATTCTAACTAATTTTTGCAAAACAAAAATTAGCTATTGATAAAATGACTGTTTGCAGAACAAAAATTAGCTATTGATATAATGACTATTCTGCTTTTCAGAATAGCTATCAATAACATTATACAGGTAACAGTGGTGTAGGCTCTATTCCTAAATCACTAGAAGGAACAGCCTGAGGAACCTGTATATCTGTACCAGAAACTGTTGCCAATTCATTTGTTGGAACCACTGGTGGTACTGTATCTTGTATATTTAATCTACAATCAGTTTTTGCAAAAGCAAAATAACCTTTTGTTGGTTCTAATGTTGTAGTTGCAGTAATTTGTTTTGTTATTGGATCAATGTAATAGAAACTTCCAAACTCACAACCAATCATCTGTTCTTTAGTAATTACTTCACTTGGTGCACCAATATGATTTAATTTTGCTTTAAAACTTCCATCACTAGCATCACCAAGACTCATTGGTGAAATCGTTTCTCCTTTTATTGTGAGCATACAATCACCACTTGCAAACACAATATAACCAACACCTGGCTTTGATCCAGCAAAATCCACTGTTTTCATTATCTGACCTGCTGTAGAATCATAATGATAAAAATTATAACTCTGACTACATCCATCACCAATTCTATTTATCACCTGTGCATTGCTAACTGGTATTGATATAGAATTCATTCCAGATTTTAATGAAAGTGTAACCTCTGTAGAAACTCCTTGTGTAAACTTTCCTCCTGGTGCAGACAATGGAGAAAATCCAGAAAAACTAAGACCCAAAAGTACTATGATCACAACAACTATACCAAGATAAATATATTTTTTATCAATTGATTTTTTTTCAACCATACCAATACCACATTTATTTGTTTATATTATAAGAATTCTGCAAAGCAGAATTTACTATTATGTATTAGCCAAATGGCAAAATACCTATTGTAAGTGTATTGCTTGTAACAACAGTGCCAACAGAATCTGTAACAATTAGTTTAACATTATATTCGTCCCAGCTTGTAAATGTATGATTACCCATCATTGTATTTGCAGATAAACCATCTCCAAAGTTCCAATTATATGTATATGGCACAACTCCTCCACTAACAATTGGTGTAAATATTACAGGAACATTATCCTTTGCACCATCTGGTCCTGATATTGTTACTTTCAATGGTTCTACTGTTACAACAGCCTGTTTACATGCATTATTTTCACATCCATTTGGACAACTCTCTTTTAATGCCCATGCATTTGCAGAACATTGTTCAAGAATATTACCAGTACATCTTAAACTATTTTCAGTACATACCTGTGTAACAGCTTGTTTACATGCACTATTTTCACATCCATTTGGACAACTCTCTTTTAATGCCCATGCATTTGCAGAACATTGTTCAAGAACATTACCAGTACATCTTAAACTTCCTGCTGAACATACCTGTGTAACAGGTGGTACACTAACCTCTGAAATACTATTAATATCACCTGTTGTTCCATAGAACCTTGTCTCTACTTTCTTTAGCAATGTTCTAAATTCATCCAATCTTGCAACAACTCTTCCACCACGTCGTGTATCTTCTGCGCGTGTACCTGCTACAACTGCATAAACATTATTTTTTTGTTTAATTGTCTTGAATATCACAAAATCTTCACCAGGCCAATTAGCACAAGTATATGGGAATTTACCACCAGCTGCTAATTCAGCAACCTTTGTATTTACACAAGGCCCTCCTACTAATATCATATTATCTGCAGCTACATTTGCAACTGTATCAACAACTGCTTCTGATACACCAAGTTTTCCTGCAATATCAGAACCTCCTATATTATCACTCAATGCAGCTGTTGAACCAATCACTATAACAAATCCCTGTGCATTCATATTATTCTTTATATCATCAAATACTGTCAAAGCATATGACTGTAATATATATTCCTTACTCAAAGTCTGACCTGCTGTGATTGTTATAGTATCTATAACACTCTCATATCCAGCCAAACTTATAGCAACACTATGTGTTCCAGCATTTAGAGTAAAATCTGTTCCAGTTTTACTCACACTATCTATGGATAAACTAGCTGTTGATGGAATTGCTGATATCTTAAGCATTCCCTGTGTTGGAGCAGGACAATCCTTTGTTATCTGTGCAGCTGGCTGAGATGATTGCTCACAACCTGCTAACAATGTACATGTTCGTGTACTTGTTGCACCACTTACATCACTTGGACAAGTTGACCATCCAGTACATGTCCATGGCTCTAAACAACATTGTTCTGCTTCAGCTGGCTTTGCTGTATTAAGTGGACAATCATTTGATTTTATAACAATTCTTGTCTTTACTTTATCAATACATACTGCCCAAGCTCCTGTATCCCAGGTTGGTGTACATGTAATATCAGCATCAGTAAAATCAAATCTTGCACTTACCTCACCACCAGCAACAACAGTTGCACTAGCAGTTTTATCAGCATAGTTTTTTAGTGTTGCTTTAACAGAATATATACCAGGATTTAGTGTAAATCTAGCTATTCCAGAAGCATCAACTGTCTTTATCTCAGTACCAGCTGTCACAACAACTCCTTCTTTATTTGTCTGTACCAGTAATGTTCCTGATGATAGAACAAGTGTATATGATTTTGTAATCTGCTTTTGATTAATCTGATCAGCAATACTTACAGTGATTTTATCTATTATTTGATTATATCCAGCAATATCTACGTTCAATGTATATGTTCCTGATTTCAAAAACCCAGTAAATAGAGTTTTTCCACGCATAGGAAGTACCGGATTTCCATCTTCACCAAGAATTATATTTGCACCACTCGGAACAGAATCAATTGTAATCTTTGCCATTGGCACAAAAATATTCTCATTACAAACACTGTTTATTGGAATAACAACAATAGTATAAACTAATTTATCACACAATTGATTATTCTTCAGAAAATTAATTGCATATGTTGTAGCTGCCTTTGTACTACCTATAACAGTAAGTGTGCTCTTAGCCTCATCAACATAAACCAATGCAGCTTCTTGAGAAGATATCCATGATTTAACAGGTTCTTGTAATTTAGAATCATCCAGATTAGCAACAATTATAGCATTGGTTTCAGCTCCTGTGGCTTCATTAAATGTTTTACTTGTGGTTATTCCATATTTTCCAGAAAATCCAATAACAACAGCCTGTTGAGTAGAATCAAGAGTATTACCATAAATCATTGTATAGGTTGGCTCAATTCCTTTTAAAAATCCACCAACACCAGATCCTTGTTCATAAATCTTTCCACCTGTTTCAGAACCTAAATTAAAATTTAAAAGACCTGGAGAAAATACAGCAACAATAAGAGCACCAACAATAACTAATCCAAATATCATTGTTAATGGATTTGACCACGGAGTTTTCTTTTCTTGAATAGCAACCATTGTATCAAATATTATTTGTGAACAGGTGGTATATATAGTTTTTTTTATGTTTTTTTGACTTTTTAAGAATATTCAGACTACCAAAAATGTCCTTCATTGAGAATTCCTTTTTTTCCAAGAACTGCAAACCCTTTGTTATCTCTGTAAACATCATAAAAATACGACAACATTGCATCTGATAAATGTTCTGCTACAACACCACAATCTGTTTTCTGACCAAGTGTATCCATATCTCTCTTTAACATATCAACCCTCTGACCAGTGCTCTTAATTTGTTTATAACAACCATCCTGCATCATACAACGTTTCATAGCCTCCTGATCATATAAAGACATACCTAATCGCTTGAACATACGATAAATCGTATATTCTTTAATACTTTGTCTAGGAAGTTTTCCCTGATCAAAAAGCTCTCTCCTTCTTGCATCATATGCATCAGTATCAATTCTCATACCATTATTATATTCAAGCATAGAAAGAAACCCATCTGATTGTACATCAACATCTCTAAGAAAAGCAGCATCTATCAGGAATTCCATAACACAATCTAAAAACATGTCTGGTTTATGAACCAATTCTTTATAATAATCTCCCATATGTATTTTCTGTCTTAGAGGATATGAAATTAAACCAGCCTTATCCTGAAAACTCATTTTAACCACATCCCTTTTTGCTTCACGGGGTTTATAGTAAGATTCTTCAAATGCCTTTATTGTACCACCATCAAAATAGCCACTTCTAATTCCAAAACGATTCTCATAATCAATTTCTTCAGAAGCAGCAGCTTCATAAACAAAAACATGCGAAACATAATCATTTATTTCATCAGCAAAACACTTCAAATCTGCTCTAACATTTGCTTCAGCATCAGACATCCCATGACCCTTTCCCCTACCTCTATTCATAAAACCACCTAACCAATTAAACATTTTAAAGACACCATCACTTACAGATAGTTACATAGAAATCTATTTAAATGAGTATCCCTTAAATACCTGTTTATTGATTGAACTAAATTATTACATTTTACTTATAGTGAACCAACTAAAGAATCAGGTATGATAATAATTGGTTCACATATAGCAACCAATGAAATATAATACCGGATTACTTCATTGGCTTACTATAAGTTTCTTTTTACAAGGATCCTTAGGAGGGCAGTTTGGTTTTATTGTGGAGAAACCATGCACCAATGAAATCATTGGCATTATATTATAATGAGCTGATATAAATTTCTGATTAACAAGTGTTCCCTCTCTATTAAAATTGAATTTTCCCATATTTTCTGGTCTAAAGACCATTGATGCATCACCTGGAGAAAGTCTAATAAATTCAGGACGACTTTTAGGATTTCCCTGCATTTTCAACAATGATTTTGAAAGTTTACCATCACTACCCACCATATATCCAATATCCTCACCAACATGCAATCCAGTGGCACCAGGAAACTTTGAATTATATCCGATTTTAAAAACCCTGTCTCCATATCTAATACCAATATGCAATGGCTTGCCTGAAATTCCTGGATTTGTCACAAGCCCTGATCCAACCCCTGACACATCTTTTCTGAAAACCTTACCAACCCCCTTTATATTATATTCTATTACAAAATCACCTTTCTGATATAAAACCTTTGCATCAGAAAACATCTGTTCTACTAATTTTTTACTCGGAGCAAATGGAATAGGCCTACCAGTACCACCACCTACGCCTTTTCCAGCGCCCAATCCCAATAAATCAACAGCAAACCAGAATCCAGATATAGGAACTTCGTGCCATTCAATACAAGGATCTTTAGCGACTACTCTGCCTAATGCTGTGCTAAATCTTTCTCCTGAAAATACAGCAGTTCCCATGATTCGTGTAGTATCAATAAGAGTACCTTTTAACATAACACCAGTATCAAAAGGTCCTACAACAGGAATATTAACAATATAATCAGTTCCACCATTTGCCCAGTCTCTTGCACTAGTATCCCAAAATTCCCTATAACTAGAACCATATGCATATGGATTAGTAGGAGCATATGTTCCAAGACTAATATCAACTGCTTCATTCCAATTAAACGGATTTCCATTTGATGGTATGGTTGGTGTTGATTGAATATCAGGCTCTCCATATCTCAATCCATAAGGATCCACATAATTAACAGGGCTATTTCTAACATAAGAATAATCATTGTCAAATGATACTATTGGATCTGGTGTTATGAATCTTCCTAGCTCTGGAAGATAATATCTGTTTCTGTAATAATACACTCCAGAACCATCATATTCTCTTCCAGTATAAAGAAAATCATTTCCAATCTGTTCATTTTTCTGCAAAACATTTCCAAACTCATCATATTCATAGCTATTTACAACATTACCATTTGAATCAATTACTTTCACAACACTTCCCAGAGAATCTGTTATGTAATAATATTTCTTGCTAGCTGTACTAAACCCTATCTTTTTGTCAATTCCATAATTATCATAGCTTTTCACAATATTGCCATTGATATCCAGCTCAGCAATAATTTCATCATCAGAATAAAGATAACTTATTTTCACACCATTAACAGTCTTGCTCTTTCTCCTACCATCTGAATAATATTCATATTTTATTATATTTCCATTTGTTGATATTTCAGAAAGCCATCCATCCTCATCATAGCTAAATATTGTGATATTACTAGCATCAATTATTCTTGTAAGTCTATCTGAATCATCATACTCATATCTCTTTGTACCTGCGCTGACAAGTTTGTCATTATAATCATATTTATACCCTGTAACCACACTATCAACAATTTTCTTAATTCTATTACCAACAGCATCATATTCATATTGAACAATTGTATTATTTGAATATTTCACATAAGTCAGCTGACCTCGTTTATCATAATCATATATCCATGTTTTGCTATTTTCAATTTTCTTTGCAACATTTCCCATGACATCATATTCATATGTATAATTCTGCAATATTTCTCCAGAAAACTTATAATAAACAATTGATAATAATTGGGAAGCTTTGTCATATTTATAGATAACGTAATAAACACTGCTCACATTCATCCTAACAACCCTATCAAGCTTATCATATTCAAATGTATTGTTATCAATTGTTTTTAGCTTGTTATCAAAATAATAATCATATTTAGAAACTATGCCATCAACACTGGTATTTATCAGAAATCCATAAACATCATAATTATATAGAATTTGTTTTCCCAACGAACTAACATCTATCTGTTTTAACCAAGTATTATTATAAACATATTTTACAACAGCCTCATTATTAGAAAAAGTCAATAATCTGCCAAAATTATCATATATGATGGATGTTTTATTTTCATCATCAATAGAAATCATATTACCATTATTATCATACTCTATCAATGTATTGTAAATCCCATTTACAGCAATAACATTACCTTTTCTATCATATTCAAATGTTGTTATGTTTCCATTATCATTTAAAGAAGTCAACTGATTTTGAGTATTATAACCATATTTCACAAACTTGCCATCAGAATCTATAATAGAAGCCTGTCTACCAGCAAAATCATATGAATAACTAATCATATAACCATCTGAATCACCAACACTAACAATTCTTGAATGTCGATCATATATATAAGTTATTGTCCTGCCAAGTTTATCCTTATATTGAATCAATCGTCCTGATATATCATAGATATATTCAGCA
>JAZDMZ010000089.1:0-12341 GCA_043800495.1 Candidatus Aenigmatarchaeota archaeon | reverse complement strand
GAATGTGCCTATTTTTTTCCTTGCGTACTATTTTCTTCAATTCTTCTTTAGAAATATGTTTTATCAGTTCCATTCGTTTTATAAGATTTGTATAGATTTCAGCTTTTCGGTGTTCTAGTCTAAATCATTTTGTCTTGTACTATAGTCACACAGGCCTGATTTACAGACTGTTATCATGCCTGGTTCTGGTGCTTGTGCATAGAGTGCTTTGAATGTGTCATTGTATTTTATAGAATAATTTTGAACGTTTTCTGCAAATCTGTAAAAGGTGCTTGTGTTATCTTCTATTTGCAGTGCATTGAATGTTGAAAGTAGTATATATGATTGGCTAAGAGTTTCGAAAACCTGTCTGCCTGCGTCAGCTCCAGAATATGTTGTATTTATGTTTGGTCCTGCTATTACTTCAAAACCATAAGGATATTGGCTGGTTGTATTGTGATAGTATCCTTGATTGTCGTTTTCTAGTAATGTTATCTTATTTATTAAGCTTTCTTTTGTTGTGTTATCCAGATCTTGGATTATGTTTAATGGGCAGAATAATGCATGAGGCATTGTGTGTGATGGAGGTGTTGTTGGTGCCTGCTCTGCTAGATTTGGCGGAGTATATTTTCCTACAAGACCTTGACCACCTGATGCTTGGGTCATTGCATCTGAAAATGCAGGATAATCTATTCTTAACCAATTTCCATATTCTAGATGGGCCTTTGTTGTAGGAGCAAATGAATTTGTGCTGTATGGTGTGCCTGAAACCTTTACTCCTGAAATAGGTCTTACTGCCCAGGTAAACATAGCATTAAACCAGGCAGATTCTTCTACAGTATTGTTTCCCCATGTTGAAGAACCTCTTAGTTGAGAGTTTGTAAGATCTTTGAATTCTTGTAATGTTATAGCACCTGAGAAATATGCTATTAAGCTCATAAGACCACCCTCATCTGCATAGACATCCCATTTTGAAGTGCTTAATGAACTAGTGTCTGCATTTATGGTATGAGCCATGTAGGTATTACTGCCAGATGTGAAAAGAAATGTTCTGAAATTCATTTTATCCTTTATTGTTTTGGCATTATTTTCTGTTGTTGAATAATTATTTTCTTTTGCCCAACCTTCTGTTATCAATAAACTCATGTATAATAGACCATTGTCTATGGATGGTATTTCATGATTATTATCATGGTATGGGAAAATATCATTTCCTGATGGATTGGTTACTTTGTAATATGGATAGAATAAATTTTGATAGTTTTGTGTGGCATTATTTTGGAGCAGTTGCATTGTATTAAGTGCATTGTTTATTCTAGTCATTGCACTGTCTTTTGTTATAATGCCTTTTTCAGCAGCAGCAACCCAGGCTTGTAAAGTATAACCCCATTCAGTGGGATTTGAATATCCATAGCGTGCTCTGTCACCAACTTTGTATGCAGTTAGTGGAAGTCCATAAGAGGTTATGGCGTCAGAACTCAGGAAATAGTTCATATGTGTTTTAAAGCTATTGTTCAATAGAAGATATTGGTCTAGTGTTAGATAATCTTCAGTATAATTATATCTTTCTATATTCCACCCATCCTGTATAGTAAATGGGAAGTTATCTATATTGCTTCCACCAGATATACTGCGTCCTGAATCACATATACTATTATTGTTAGTATCATTGCATCCTTCACCTGGTGAATCAAAATCAGACCAATAGTTACCTTCATTGCTGTAATTCCAGTTATTGTTTCCTGCATCACTTGCTTGGTTTGTGTTGTTGATTATGTTATTGTGGTAGATTGTGTTGTTAGAGTTTAGTGAATAAATTCCAATTGTATTGCTATTAATTATGTTGTTGTTTATGGTGAAGTTTTCACATGATCCTAGATAGAGGCCGTAGTTATTGTTTTCAAATGTATTATTACGTATGACATTGTTATATGATGTACCGTACCAGTTTTCTCTATGATAAATTCCATATGTGTTGTTTTTTATGTCGTTGTTGATAAATATGTTATTGTTGGCAGTCCAATCGAGAAATACTGCATATAGACTGTTTTCTATGATATTGTTCTTGAATGTGTTGTTATCTATATCCCAGTGTAGATGAATAGCTTTATCATTAGCTGAAATATTATTTTTCTCAAATAGATTGTTATCAGATATGTCCATATAGATAGCTGTTGTGGATGATTGGATTCTATTTTCTATAATTTTTCCAAAATGAGATTGATCTAGTACCAGTGTTTTTCCATTGGTGTTTGTGATATCATTATTTTTTAGGAAGTTATTTCTTCCGAGTTTTATATAGATGGCTGTATTCATAGTGTTTGTGATATTGTTGTTGATTATGGTGTTATCATGGCCTAAATCAATAAATATTCCTATTTCACAATTTGAGATGTTATTGTTTTTAAATGTTCCGTTTACAAAATTATATTGTGAGAGTATTCCATAATTATAATTATTTATTTCACAATTATCGATAGTTGTGTGATTATGAACTTTGATTCCTGTACCAGAACCATTTCCTTGTAGTATGGTGTTGTTACATATTAGATTTACATTATTGGCGCTTATATAGAGGCCATCTTTTAGATGGTATGTCCCTGGACAAAGTGTTGTGTTTTCTGTTATGAGCATGTTGCAATCAGGCATTATACAATCATGGAGCTGGCCAGTTGTTGTAACAGTAAAAGTCTGCGAATCTCCTAGGTCGCCATCATGTACTATTATTCTGAATGTATGGGTTCCTGTTGCGTATATGCTTGGTCGCCATGTAAATATATTACCTGATTGATTAAACCAGCAGCTGTCTATTGAGTAGATTAATGTGTTGTTATCAGAATCTGTTGCATTAACTGTTATTGTAATAAGATCTCCTGGATTTACTGTGATGTTGTTTATCTGTTGCAATACAGGTGCTTGATTTGATGATGGTGTGAAACTATTCATATAGTTTGAGTGGTTTGTAAGCATACTGATTTTTGAACCACCTGGGTAATAGATACAACGACCACCGGATTCAACAAAATTAGTAGGACAGATCATCCATATTAGATCTCCATTGACTTTTGTTTGTTCTAGTTTATTTAACGTATTTTGCATTTCTGAATCAGATTTACTTCCATCCAATTCTCCTGCTACCAATGGTTTGGCTATGATATATCGAGAATCTTCTGCATGTTTCTCAATCCAGTACATTAGATTGTTTTCATTATTCCAAAAATTATAAGCATGGAATGAGTTAAAATCAATTGTGTCTATATCACTATTCATTATAAAATCAGCACCATCTTTTCCATGGTAGCCATATTCTGGTCTTTTGCCATTAACATAGAAGCCGTCTTCTCCTGATGCAACCATGTGATTATTGTCAATGGATTTTATGTAAGCACTCATCTCAGCTATCCAATTCTTTAGAGTTTCTCCAGTGCTATCTGATTGTGCTCTTGGTTCATTTGCAAGCTCCCATGCAAATATTGCTGGATCATTTTTGTATTTGACACCGGTTAGTGTATTAGTTCTGTTCAAGAAATGTGTAACATAGTTTTTGTACAGTTGTTTTGTACAATTGTTTGTATAGAAAGTATCATGAACAGCAGCTCCTAATGTTCCTGTAATTGCATCGGGATCACATAAATTAGCATCTGGTATATTGCACCATTTTACATATTCACACATGCCACCAAAATCATTCCAATTGTTTGTTAATGATATCAGAAGTTTTGTATTTTTGTTGTCTGCTTCTTGTATTAGGCGGTCCATTTTCTGAAAACTTGCTTCAATATATGTTCCTGCTGGGTTTTGCAATGAACCCCAGTATTCAGGACCATCTGAAAATCCCCATGTTCTTATCACTGTCATGTTCATTGCTTGTGCATCATCCATGGCCTCGGTAACACAGATTCCATTAGGATCTGGATTGGTTTTATTGCAGTTGTAATTTCCATACCATAGGAAGTAAGCATTTGCTCCTGAGAAAAAGAATGGTTTTTCATCTAATATGAAATTTACTCCATTTACATAGATAAACGGTGATGAAATAATTTCTAGTGTTTTATTTTCAGTATTGGTGTTTCCATTATTATCTGTTGTGGTGAGTATAATTGTGTAGTTTCCTGATGAGGTGTATGAATGTATTGTTGCTATACCTGTACTTGTTTGATTGTCTCCAAAATTCCATGAGTATGATGTTATAGTGCCATCTAGGTCATATGATTCAGATGCATTGAATATTATGGTTTGACCTATTGTTGGGTTTGATGGTGTGTAGTTGAAATATGCAATTGGTTTTTCTCTGATAACAAGAAATTTGAAATAGGAGTTTGCTATTTTTGTTTTATATGTGTCTGGGTTGTCTGGTATTCTGAAATCAGTATTGACATTATAAAATGTATGAGTTTGTGTATCAAACTGTTCTGTTTTTTTTGTATTGAAATAAACTAGGCCATGTAGATTTGGATAGCGTGATTGTAACATGTTTACATCATATACTTGAGATATCCATAATGCTTTGTTGTTGTTTTGTTCTGTTTCTGTTAATGGGTCTCTAATACCTGCTCCTGTTGGGTCATCATTAGGATCAAATGCACCTATTTCTGAAACAATCATTGGTTTGTTTTTGTTTACAGAAAATGATTGATAGAAGTTCATACTGTCCTGGCCATTTTCTATGTTTGCTATAAACATATCAGCAGGTATATCATCTGTTTCATCCCAGTCTTTATCATAGAAATGCAGACCTACCCAGTCTACATAATCACCATATGTACCAGTTCCATCTGGATAGAATTCTGTATATCCATCACCATTATCTGTTCCGCCCCAAGGATATCCCCAGTTTTGATTAGGGATCCACAGCATATATATGTTTTTTGCATTTTTGTGAAATATTTCTGCTATTTCTTTGAATTTTGTTTTATATTTATCAGGTTGGTTTCCCCATATATTGTAATGCAGGTTCATCTCATGACCAAATGCGATGATAACAGGGTTTTTAAATTCTTTGGCTTTTTGTGCAAAGTATTCAATATTGCTCATGTTGATGTTATCAATACCTGTAAAAGGGTCGTAGAAAAACAGAGGGGTTGCATTGTTTGTTTTTACTTCATTTGCCCATGTCCAGTGTGATGATGATTTTGAATCAGCAACACTTAGATATCTTGTAAATATTGCATGAGATTTTCCTGTTCTTGTATTAAAATTAGTAATGTTTTCACAGCTTGTGTCTACTGAACCACATCCTAGATATGCGCCTATGTAAATGCCTGTTGTGGGTTCAATATTTTTTTGAATTGGTGTATTATCTGGATTGTTTTTATTTATGGCAACTGATCCGCCATCACCAGAACCACCTCCACCAGATGAGCCTCCACTAAAACCGCCAATAGCTGGGGTAGATTGTGAGTTACTATTACTGGTTTCTTGACTTGATGATTCATCTGCAATAGTGGATGTGTCAGTATTGCTAGGAGGTGCTTTGTATATAGGGTTGTATGCAACACCGGTGACATCACCTGTTATACTAGGATAGAGGTCTGTTAATGTTAACACAGAAACGGTGGATATTGCTATGAGTACGGTGATGATTACAGAAATAATTTGAGCTACGCCTTTGTATTTTATAAAATCACCAGCATTTATTAAATACTGGGTTTATAGTCATCTCAGAAAGTAATCAGGGTATGATATTTCTGGATAACTGTATGTAAAACAGGTTTATAATATTAGATTATAGTAATGGACAAAACTAATCAGATTATAATATTTTTATCCTTACTATACAGAGTGAAATGAAATTTCACCTGTACAGATTGAATCATTGATTCAATCATGTATGTGAAGACATAATTATCATATATCAACTCTAAAAAGTTATGTCTTACACTATATTTACCGGTTTTACTATAACCACATTATATTGCAACCCTAATTTAATATAATACAAAGTTTATTTAATAACGGTTTTGTTGAAAGTTGATTACTGAAGCATAGTTGTCTTACTGAATCAACTTAAATTTCTTATAATATAAATATATGTGTTCAGTTATGATACGATACAAGCATGCATTGGATATTCAAGGAAAACTAAAGGATATTGCTAGAAGACTTGTTATGGAACATATAGATCATGATAAGGTTGTTTGTGTAAGAAGTACTGGTTCTAAATCTAGACGAGTGATAGCAAGATGTCATGCTTTATCAAGGGTTATGAAGTTTGCGCTTGGAACAGAGACGCATTATGTTATTGAGGTTGTGTCAGAGAATTTTGATTCTCTTAGTGAAGAAGATCAGACAAAAACTATTATTCATGAAATGATGCATATTCCAAAATCATTTGGAGGTGGTTTTAGATTTCATGATGTTGTAAATAGGTCTAGTGTAGATCAGATGTATAGACGATATAAGCAGGCTGGATGACACTAATCTTTTTATTCTATAAAAAGGTTGAATGCTTTAAATATATGAGTACATATATATGGAATTATATAGGTGTTTAAATGGAGATGCAAATAATTCATATGCCACGTCTTGACACAGTGTTGATGGTAGAAGATACTATTAAAAAACTTGATTATTATCCAACTAAAAATCAGCTTTGGAGAGCTTTGCCAAAGTCAGTTATGTGGCAAACATTCAATGTTATTCTAGATTATTTGCAGAAAAGTAATAAGATTCTAATAGATAAAACTGGTGAAGTGGTTTGGATATTTGCAGATAGTCCAAAATCAAAAGAGCTTTTGAAAAAAGCTGTTCCTTATAAGGTCAAGAAATGAAGTTCATTGAAGTATATGTACGAACGTCTTTCAAAAGTAAGAGGTTTTTGAAATGAGTGAAATAAATCTATCACAAGAGTTTTCATGTGAATTTTCAGATCTGCAAAGAAGAGCAGAAAAAGGTGAAGGAGAGGCAGAATATTTGCTAAAACTGATAAATAAAGGAATAGCCAAACTTATAGAAAATCATGAATCAGGACAAAAAATACCAAAGAAACAGTGGCCAAAATACTATGTGCAAAAATATGAGATAAATAATCTATGGTGATTAAGATTAGATGATTGTTGGAGAATGATATATACGCTTATGGGTGAACAAGTTCGTATTGTAACAGTAATTCTAGAAGTACTTGATCATAATGAATATGATAAAAGATTTGGATATAAGTAATTGTGATCTATAAAATTAATTTAGTGATAGTTATGGGAGAGATATATGTATTTACAGGTTCTGGAGCAGGAAAAACTACAAATGCATTGGGTCTTGCATTGAGGGCATTGGGTCATGGGCATAAAGTTATTGTTATACAATTCTTAAAATATTGGAAACAAACTGGTGAGTATTTGGTGCAGGATAGATTTAATGGACTCTATGAAATACATCAGTTTGGAAGAAAAGATTGGATTGGTCTTGATAATCTAAATGATGATGATAGAAAGCTTGTAAAAGATGCCATGGTATTTACAGAAGATGTTGTGAATGAGAAGAAACCACAACTGCTTATACTAGATGAATTAAATCTTGTTGCTCATTGCAAGCTTGTGCCTATAAATGAATTGGTTGAGTTTATCAAAAATCTTAAAGAGTATAAGGATATGACTATTGTGATTACAGGAAGAAATGCTCCAAAGGAATTTGAAGATCTGGCAGATTGTGTTAATGAGATCTGTGAAAAGAAGCAGATGAAGAACATGATTTCTAGAAAAGGGATACAGTGGTAATTTAGATCTTTTTTAGATATCTTATTACAAAGTATATAATTCCTGAAATCAGTATGGTGATAGCAAGTAACAGAATAACCATGTTCATTGGAAGAATATCAAGTCCATAGCCGATAAATAGTCCTGCTATGCAACAGACTCCAGAACTAAGTAAAGACCAGTATGATAAAACAGTGGCTCTTATAGCTGATCTGGTTCTATGGTTTATGTAATCATTTGTAATCATGAAATTAATATCTCTGTTCATGTAAAGAATTATGACAATGATTAGAATCAGTGGAATGTTGAATAAAGACATTAGAGCAAATGCACATATTTCTGTTGATACCATAAGAATAAGCAATATTCTAAGACCAAGTATTTTTTTTAATTTATATGCAAATGCACCTGCAAAACTTGCCAATCCATATATCAAAGGAAATATAATGCTGAAATAGATGACATCAACAACAATATTCTTAACATATGGCTGGAGTATGAATGTATTTATCAAAAACATTGGAACACTTACAATGAGAGCAAATATAATCATCCATTTTATTTGTTTATTTTGATTTGCATATTTTACACCAGCTTTCATTTGGTTTAGATGGGTTGTGAAAGAAAGCTTCTTTTTTACACTGACTTCTTTTATGGAGAGATAGGTTAATCCAGATATCATAAATGTTATTCCAAGAACAATCCATGGTAATGCTATGTTTATGCTAAACATCAGTGGTCCTAGTATTAGTCCTATGATGAGAGGAAATGTTGATAGAAATTTTATTCTTCCCATGATTTTTAAAAAATCTTTTTGTTTTTTATATTTTTTTAGTTTGTCAAAAAGTAATGCCTGCCATGCGCCAGACATAAAAGCGTCTCCAACTGCCCAAAAAGCGTATCCTATTAAAAATCCAATAAATGTTCCTGTTAGTCCGATTATTAGCATTGCTATTGCAGAAAACATACATCCAATGACAACACTATTTCTTCTTCCCAGTAGGTCTGCAAAAGCACCTGTGGGTAGTTCGAGTAGTATTATTATAATGACTCCAACTGTTTCCAGAATTCCTATTTGAAAATATGATATATCATGTGCCTGAAGAAATAGAACAATTATAGGAAGTATGAACCAGAATCCTCCGATTATGTTTGCTAAATAGAACTTATTCAATGTTGACTTAAGGTTATCTTTTTCATTGATTTTCATTAGTATAGATTGATTGTGTATTTTTAATACATTTCTTATAAACAGAGATTTATGACAATTGAGAAAAAGAATGATTTGGTTATATTAGGGATTGAGAGTACTGCGCATACTTTTGGGATTGGAATTGTAAAGCAAAAAGATAAATCTGATGATTTATCTAAAACACCAGTAGCTTCGCAAAGCTCAGATAATATAGAAATACAAATTCTTGCAAATGAAACTGATTCTTATAAGCCAGAGAGTGGTGGAATTGATCCATCACTTTGTACAGAACATCATAGGCAGGTTAAAGAGCAGGTATTACAAAGGGCTTTGGAGAAAGCTGGGGTTGGTTTAGATGATGTTGATGCAATAGCATATTCTCATGGTCCTGGATTGCCACCTTGTCTATTGGTTGGATCAGAATTTGCACAAGAACTTGTAAATAGAAATAGTCAGCAAACTGGTCATAATATACCATTATTACAGGTTAATCATTGTGTTGCTCATATAGAGATTGCAAAGTTTTTTAGTGGTTTAAAGGATCCAGTTGTGTTATATGTTTCAGGTGGAAATACACAGGTGATTGGATTTTCAGGTGGTAGATATAGAGTATTTGGAGAAACAATGGATATTGGAATAGGAAATGCTTTGGATAGTTTTGGAAGAGCAGTTGGAATAGGATTTCCAGCTGGTCCTGAGATAAGTAGATTATGGGCACTTGGTGTAAAAAGAGAAAATTATATTGAACTGCCCTATGTTGTAAAAGGAATGGATCTGTCATTTTCAGGTATTTTATCAGATGCTGTTAGAAGATACAATAGTTATAATACAAATAGCCATTCAAAGAATGGCCATGATAAAAATAGCTGTTTTGTAGAGCAGACTAGTCATGATAATATAGAAAAACAGGAGTTTTTAGAAGATCTATGTTTTTCATTTCAGGAAACTACATTTGCAATGCTTAGTGAAATAACTGAACGGGCATTATCACATACAAAGAAAAATGAGCTTATTCTTACAGGTGGTGTTGCAGCTGCACAGAGATTAAGAGAGATGTTATCAATTATGTGCAAGGAAAGAGGTGTAACTTTTTATGCATGTCCAATTGAATATGCAGGAGACTGTGGAGCAAATATAGCCTATACAGGTCTCTTATTATATATGGCAAGTAGGAAGAATGTTGTAAATAACCATTCAAAAAATGGTTGTGATACAAATAGCTTAATTTCATTTAGTCAGAATAAAGATAGATTTAATGCAAATTGGAGAACAGATGATGTAGAAGTAAGCTGGATATGACTATAAAAACAATAGTAGATTATTTATTATTATGGTAGAGTATAAAACTCATATACTGTGGTTAGAAGATGAATTCTTTGGAATAATGGGTTTATGTGGTTGTATTTCAATTAGTGACAAGATCGCTAATACTTATGGAAAGGATATGAAAATATTTGAATGTAAATTATATACTGAAGAGCTTCCAAAAGATAGTGCAGAAAAAATAGTATATGATGTGATAGAGAACGCAGGTACTGAACCAGCAATAGTGCACTTGACAACTGCTCAGTTAGGTCGTATCTATCTTGAAAAATACATTCCTGCTGCTATAATATCTGATTCTAGTTTTCCTTTAAATGGTAAACGTATTGTTGAATGGCTTAAGACACATGGATTGAAACAATATCCTCTTATTGGGTTTTCTGGAAGAAACTTTCATGAACTGGATCCAGTGATGCAGGAATTTTTTGGTAGTACATGTGCAAGATATTATCGAAAATTGTCAACAGCTACAGCTGATATCATCGATGCAGTTGTTTTTTCAAAAAAATACGTTGAGGAAATCATAGTCCCTGATTTAAAATAATTTTTATTCATATGAAAGAATTCTTAATATAAAAAAATAAAAGAAAAATGTAGAACAAATTTTAGTTTAACCTTTTGATGAAAGCTTGTGTGCTTTTACAAAAGTCCAGATTTTTTTTGTCATCTCGCTTGGAGCTATTTTTCCTTTGCCAAAGACATCTTCAACTGTTTCTTTTCTTCCGGCAAAGCAAATTGCATAGCCGCCGAACGGTTTTTTTGTTACCATTTTTAAACACCTTGTTTTATTTTTTTGTTTGAAAATTAGATGGAATAGAATCCATGAAATTTTTAAACATCTATTAATTATTTGTCGTTTTCTCCTATATATAGTAAGGTAATTATACAATAATCAACTTTTAAATAGTTATTCTTCTCTAGTAACAATATGACTGTTGATTATAATAGTAATGTGAATAGGAGGGGTAGATGGATTCCATATGCATTGGTTCCTGTAGCCATAGGAGGAGTACTTCTTGGACTGAGTTATCTAAGGGATTTGTTTGATGATAAACAGATACCAGTTGCCATAGAGTTTGTTACCTATCCTCAACCAGATGTGCAAAAATCAGATATGATAAAAATAGATGGTGTTGCAATGGCAGTAGTGCAAAAACCAATACCATTACCAAAAACAAGTAGATATCATTTATTGCCAGAAAAAAAGAAAAAGATTATTAAAAAATTGTTAAAGTATAAAAATGATTCAAGTGCTTTGATGAGAATATCACGACAGATAATGAGGGATTCTGGGTGTGGTGAATCACAAATAGATTTGTATACAAGTTGTGGTATGTGTGCTGCCTATGCACAGATAGTTTCAAGATATTTTGGAAATATGGTTCCTCTTGGTTCTGGTCATGCATGGACAATGTTTAGAAATAATCCTGTTTTTAGAAAATTTCAGATATATCCAGATGATATAAATAATTGGTCTGCAGCAGAATTAAATAATGGTGAGGGGCCTAATGTTTTAGATTATCAACCAGGTAGACCTAATCTTGGAACAGGAGATGTTGTATCAATGCCAATGGGTGGTGGAAAATATGTTTATCATGTGGGTGTTGTGATATTGGATCCATTTGATGTAACTAGAAAATATTTACTAGAGGCAAGAGAGGCTGTTCGGATGAATAACATAATAGACGGTGTTGTGGATATTATAGCACAGGATGTTCGTATTGGAGAATTTCCTATGAAAAAAGAAGACGGAACATATGAGTTGGTGACAGTTACTATACCATTTCAATATACTGTGCCTATTCCAGTTGCAGAGGTTATTGGAAATCCTGATAAACATAATAAAGATTTTAAGAAATCAAAGCGTAAAACAAGTAGAAAATCAAAATAAAGGAACAGGTATTAGGATTATTTTTTTAATGTTAGTAAATCATAGTGAGGTCTGTAGATGGCATAAACACGATATGGATGATCTGACCATCTATAATAATTGTTTTTATCTTTTTTGAGTTCATGTGGAAGATTACAAACATTTCCATATTGATCAATAAGTGCTATAAAAGAATCACCGTTTTCATCCTTCATTTCACCACCTGCAATTTCCACATGTGAAGCATGATTATATACTCGTGATATTGCAAAAAATACTATATCAC
>JAZDMZ010000086.1:0-3305 GCA_043800495.1 Candidatus Aenigmatarchaeota archaeon | reverse complement strand
AAAAATCAAGGAATCGATAAAGTAGGTGAATGATTATGAAAATTTTTATTGCAGGAAGTATGACTTTTGCAAAAGAAATGCTTGAGGCTCAGAAATTTCTTAATAGTATTGGTTGTGAAACATATGTATCGCCTGATACAGAGTTGTGCATTGAGAAACCAACACTAAATATGGACGAAAAACATTGTTTTGAATTAGATATAATGCGTGCCTGTATGGATATACAAGAAGGCTGTGATGCTATCCTAGTTCTAAACCATGCTAAGGATAAAGTTTCTGGTTATATTGGTGCACATGCCCTGATGGAGATGGGTCTAGCATATTACCTAAAACAAAAAATATTCCTTCTCCACCCAATCCCTCCAAAAGAACAGGTCAGACATGCCCAAGAAGTTATGCATATGAAACCAATAATCCTACAAGGAGATATCTCAAAAATCAAAGAACACCTGTAAAAATGTTTTTATAGCAATGAGGAGTTTATAGATATGATGAAAATCACAACTATAATATTTGATCTTGGAAATGTTGTTCTAACCAATGACTGGCATTACGATTGTCCTGAAAAGGATGATGAATTTACTAATTGTTTTGGGATTTCTAATGATGATATGAATCATTGATGGAATAGTGCCTGGCCAGCGTTTAAAATAGGTAAGATATCTGAGGATGATTTCTGGACAATATTTCTAGAAAAGGCAGGTGCGAGTAAGATATATATTGAACAGGCTAAAAAGATCTGGAGAAAATACCAAAACCCCATGGAAAACATGCCTGATCTTCTGGTAAAACTAAAGAAAAACTATCAACTAGTAGCCCTGACAACAATCAGCAAAGAATGGCTTGACTATAAGAAAAAGAAATTCAGCCTTGATTCATATTTTGAAACAATTGTCAGTTCTGGCTATTCTGGCCTGTCAAAACCAGATCCAAGAATCTTCAAACTGATATTGAAAAAAATCGACAAGAAATCCGAAGAATGTCTGTTTATTGACAATGATCAAAGACATATAGCATCAGCTAAAACCCTAGGCATTAAAACAATCCTATTCACAGGACAATCTGCTCTAGAAAAACAGCTTAAGAAACTAGGTATAAAATTCTAAAAATAGAAATCATTCAATAATTAGATATCAATTTTACTTAATACCCGCTAAAATATTTTTTCTTTATGTAATTGATAAAAGGCTCTTCTTTTTTTTCTATTTGATAGATATCCAACACATCATAATAATCTTCCAGATCTTCTATTGGTATATCTATTAATGGGTACTTCTTTTTCCACAGTACCCAATTCATTAAAAGCCTTGATAATCTGCTGTTTCCATCTACAAAAGGCTGTATTGATATTATTTTTAGGTGTATAAGAGAGGCCAGTTCTAATGGGTGTAATTTTCTGTTTTCTACTTTATACCACTTAAAAAAATAATTGAGTTCTTTTTTAATTTCATGCCATTTTGGAGGAGTATAAGACGTTCCTGCTATTTTAACATCTCTTTTCAGTTCATCTCTTATTTTTCCAGCAATTGAATCATCTATTCCTGACAACAATATTTTATGAAGCTTTTTGATAAACCCTATATTCAAAGGACCTTTGTATCGTGTTATCGCTAGTATTCCCTTTTCATGATTCTCAAGTTCTTTTACTGTTTTCAGGCTTTTGATATTTTTTGGAATTATTCCATCCTTTAGAATGAGGGATGTCTGTCTCAGTGTTATTATAACCCCTGCCAGTTTGCTGCTGTCATAAGTAAACCTAATAATAAATTCTTTTATTCTCTTTTCTTTTTCTGATTTACTCAGTCTTTTCAGCTCTTTTTGATATTTTTTTTTCTTATTTTCAATTCTCTCTAAATCAAACTTTGTCAGATATTTAGACTTTTCAGCAAGAATTTCATTCAAGAACTCTTTCTTTAACCGCTCCAATCTGGCTGGATTTGGTAAATTAACACCCACATACCTACGTTTATGAACAATTTTTTCTCCTTTTCTTAGGGTATGCACCAGTCTGTAGTATTCCCTTCCCTTCAATTCAACCTTTTCAACATATACCATATCAATAGTTAGGGGCTACATATATTTAAAGCTTCTGGTTAGGGGCTACATTGTACTATAGGCAATTTTTCAAAGTTGTTATGTTATAGCTAACTCACAAAAGAATCAATATTATAATTTGTGGTTTGCTATATGTGAACCCAATGTTATCATATCCTGAATCTTTATTGGGTTCACTATAAACCCGATTAATATATAAAAATAGAAAGGTATAAAAAATAAAAAATTATTTCTTTTTCTTATTCTGCATATCCCATTTCAGGTCTTCATACTCAATCCAAACTACAAGAAGTCCTACAAATATCAGGACTAATCCAAATACTCCTATGAAGACTGATTTCAATGCAGTTATCGCTGATAATCCAAGCCATGTTGATGCCATGTTTGCAGCAATTGCGTCTGCAAGATACCAATATAGGCCTGCTATCAGAATCAATACCCCTATTATCATTTTTATTGCTGAATGCATTGTTTATCCCTGATTCTAATTATAATAATATGTTTTTAAATAGGTTATTTAATATATTGTCTTACTTAGAATCGTGTGATACCTGACATATCATCAATTTTAACTGGTTGATTGTTGGTGTATTGATGATATGTGGGGGTATAAAACACCTTTAATAATATCATCGTATATAGATATATTTTAATTGATAAAACCTAAGGTGTTTTTACATATGCCAAATGCAACAAAAATTCAACAGATGAAGTGGCGAAAGGAAAAGGTATTTACAAGAGTAGATAAACCTACTAATCTAAAGAAAGCACATGCCATTGGATACAGAGCAAAACAAGGATTTGTGATTGTAAGAACAAGAATTGCAAAAGGTTCTAGATATAGACCAAAACCAAGAAAAGGAAGAGATCCTCTGAAACAAGGTCTTAGATATTCACCTAGACAATCATGGCAAACAGTGGCTGAAAAAAGAGCAGTAAGAAAATTCCCTAATCTTGAGGTATTAAATTCATATTATGTTGGTGAAGACGGTGTACAGAAATTCTATGAAATTGTTCTAGTAGACCCACATCATCCAGTCATAAAAGCAGATAAGAAAATAAACTGGATCTGTAACCAGAGAAGAAGGGCATTTAGAGGATTAACAGCTTCTGGAAAAAGATCTAGAAATAAGCAGAAATAATACATACCTAGATTAGTCACCACACGGATTCATTCTAGAAAGAATTTGGACACTTTCCACGACACAACATATTTAAGCTTATAGATGTTACTATATGGATGCAACAAT
>JAZDMZ010000054.1:0-10771 GCA_043800495.1 Candidatus Aenigmatarchaeota archaeon | reverse complement strand
TAGTACAAGACATAACTTTCTAGACTTAATAACATAATATTTATGTCTTGTACATATAGTAAGGACAATATATCATACTCTAAATAGTATTGTCCATTACTATAAATGGATATATAATATAGGTATTGTTATGAGTTTTTTTGGCAGATTGACTGCAAGCATACAGTTGATAAAGGAGAGCTGGAGTATTCTAAAGAAAGATAAGGAAATGATGCTCTATCCTTTAGTATCTGGTATTGTAATATTTATTTTATTGTTTGCTATATTTGTTCCTGTTGTATTGATGCATAGTTCTGGATCAATCATATGGGCTTTTATTATATTCTATTTACTGGCTTCGATTGTGGGAGTATTTTTTACAGCAAGTCTTATGGCTGCTGCTGAAATGAGATTAAATGGAAAATATCCAAGGTTTTCAGATGGTATTGTTATTGCAACCAAAAAACTGCCTCAATTGGTGATATGGGCATTGATCAATGGTACAGTGGGTCTTATTCTTAGATCAATTGGAGAAGGAAATAATATCATAGGAAAGATTATCTCCTATATTTTAGCATTTGCATGGTCAATGCTGACATTGTTTACAATTCCTGTGATATTGTTTGAGAAAAAAGGAAGCATTTCATCAATAAAGAGGTCTGGTGAGATATTTGTAAAAACCTGGGGAGAATCTGTGGTAGGAATGTTTTCAATAGGTGCTTTATTTGGGATTGGATTTTTAGTTGGTATAATTTTACTAATATTAGCATTGACAACAGGTATTTTTGCACTGTTTGCAATAGTGTTTGTATTGGTTGTGATTGGATTGGTTATATTATACTTAATAACATCAGCACTTAATGGCATATATATCACTGCTTTGTATATCTATGCAACAAAGAAAAAGGTTCCAAAGGGCTTTAGTGAGGAATTTATAAAATCAGCTTTTCTTAGAAAATGAAAAATGTAGATAGAATATGCAGAACAGTAAGAATTATAGTAATGATCAATAGGGTTTTGTGATGTTTTCTTAGTATTGTGAAAAGTTTGTTATTAAATGAAATTAGGCAGCTACATCCAATAAAAGTTATAAAAAATAAAAAAACTGCTAAAAATCCAGTTAGTTTTATTATAGTTATTCCAAATAGCATAGCATCACTTCACAATCAATGTCCCATTCATTGATCTATGACCGTCGCCACAGAATATTGTACAATACCATTTAAATTCTCCTGTTTTATTTACAGTGAATTCAACTGAATTTTCTCCTTTGACATTGAAGTCAGGTATTCTTATTCCATGTGGCACATCGGTATTTTCTATGTTTATTTTTACCACATCACCGTTATTGACAGTTATTGTATTTGGTTCATAGCCAAATTGAAATGCTTTTATATTAAATTCTTTTGTTTGTTTTACATCACTTACATTTCCTGTTATTGATCCCATTGTCATGAATGCAGCAATGCTAATGATAGCGATGCATACAATCACCCCAGTTAATATTTTTTTATCCACAATTTCACCTCAAAAAATTGGTCTATTATCTCCAAGATATTTTTGGAATTCTTCTAAAACAGAAATTCTATTAAAAAAATCTGAACATCTATTGCAACAGAATGAAAATCCGCTAAAGTGTTTTATGTTATCACCCAATCCCATATTACACAATTTGCATCTATTTTCTCTTTCAATCCCTTCCTTTTCACATATTAGACATTTCATAAAATCACCTATTTAGCTAACTCCTCATCAATAATCTGTTTGAATGCAGAGAATGGCTGGGCACCGGAAAGAAGCCTACCATTTATGAAAAATGCAGGTGTTCCACTAACACCATATTTAGTTCCATCCTGCAGATCTTTTTTCACCTCTTCTGCATACTTTCCTGAATCAAGACATTCATTAAATTTAGTTTCATTTAATCCAAGCTCTTTTGCATATTCTTTAAGATTATTAACATTTAAACTATTCTGATTTTCAAATAATTTATCATGATATTGCCAGAATTTACCCTGTTCATCAGCGCATTCAGATGCTTCTGCTGCTTTTTCTGAATTTTCATGAAAACTCAATGGAAAATCTCTGTATACAAATTTTATTTTATCTCCATATGTCTGAATTATCTGTTTTACAGCAGGTTCTACTTTTCCACAATATGGACACTGATAATCAGAAAATTCTACAATTATAACCTTAGCATTTTCAGAACCAATATATGGATCATCATCAGCACTGACATCAGTTTTCTGTGGAGAATTCTGAGTTGGTTTCAAAGCTTTTGATAAATCAACAGAAGAAGGAAATAATAATTTTCCGTCCTTTGTCATATACGAATCATATATCTGACCACCAATATCAATCTTAAAATTATACAAATTTCCAGCATCTTTTATATCAATTATCCTTACAGCTGCCTGTCCTTGCATCAATGCATTCAGATAATCTGATGCTTTTACAGAAGCTTCCTGTAATGATAAACTTTGTGCACCTGAAGTAGACCTATTAGCAATACCAAACCCACCTGTAATCATGCTAACTGCAAATAATACAATTGTAATAACTGCTATAGTTGGCCATATAAATCTGTCATAACCATGTTTTTTATTTTTATGTAATTTATGTACATATTCTTTTTCTTCATGCTCCGTTATTTTGTCTTTTTCTATCCGTTCTTCCTCTTTTTTTATTTCTTCTTTGATTAGATTCTCCTGTTCTCTAAATTCATCAGCTTCTATCTCTCCTTTCATGAACTTTTCCTTAAGATTACTTAGTTCATACTGTAATTCCTCAATCTCTTTTTCCATTTTTAAAACCCTATCATATTTAATTAGTTTTTAAAATCAGAAGGAATTTTATTTCTTCTGTAATTTTTAAAACCCTATCATATTCTGACTAAATCTGAAAATTGATTATTTTTGACAAAAAATAAAATAAAAAAACCTCTATTTCTATTATCTGCAACAACTAGGTTTTTTCTTATCCATGTCAGTCACCTCTTGTATGTTTTTATTTGTTTATCCTCCACATCCACAACCTCCACCACTAGCACCACAACTTCCGCCAGGTGTTTGAATAGGTGTGGTTGATACAGGTGCACTGCCTGTTGCATCTTTAACAACAAACTGACCACCAGCCATTCCCATTCCACAGGTTACTGGAAATGTTCCTGCCTTGGTTGTTGTAAATTCATAGGTGTTGCTAGTTGTACTAAATGTTTTTCTAACTCCTATATCAGGTATTACAAGAGTACCATAGCACCCTTTCACTGTAGACATGTCTGCTGTTAATCTTACCTTGTCACCAACATTTACAGATGCTGGGCTAAAGATAAAATTTCCACCTGATGTTTTTACACTAACTTCAACCAACTTTCCTGTTGATTGTACAGTTGGCTGTTGTTCTATGTTTTGTTGTGCAGCCTGTCCTGTTATTGTTGCGCTGGCTGCAATGATGAAAAAACTCACCATGACAACAGCACCAATTATGGCTAATATATGTTTTTTGTCCATTTTTATCACCTCATATTATTTTTTAAATATTTGATTATAATGAGTTGCAATTCAACTCAAAGGGAAATGGGTATCTATAGAGAGAAACCGTAGGTTTCATTTTCTTAGAGTTTCTTGAATTTGAGTAGCAGTGAGTTTGAAACAACACTTACACTACTAAAGGCCATTGCTCCGCCTGCTATAATAGGACTTAATAATATTCCTGTAAAAGGGTAGAGTACTCCTGCTGCAACAGGTATTCCTATGACATTATATACAAGTGCCCAAAACATGTTTTGTTTTATTTTACCTAATGTATTTTTGCTGAGTTTCATTGCTTTAACAACATCCATTATATCATCTTTCATTAATATTATACCACCTGTTTCTATGGCAACGTCTGTTCCAGAGCCCATTACAATACCAACATCTGCTTGTGCAAGTGCAGGTGCGTCATTTATTCCATCACCAACCATGGCGGTCTTGCCTTTTTTTTGTAATTTTTTAATATAGAGAGCTTTTTGATCAGGCAGTACTTCAAAAAATACATTATCAATTCCAGCTTTTTTTGCAATTGCTTTTGCAGTTCTTTCATTGTCCCCTGTTATGAGATAGACCTGAATCCCTGCTTTTTTCAACAAACCTATTGCTTTTGCAGAGGATTCTTTCATAGTATCTGCAACACATATCAATCCTATCATTTTTTTGTTTTCAGCTACAATCATCACAGTTTTTCCTTGGGTTTCAAGATCTTTTATTTTATCTAAATTAGATATTTTAACATGTTCTTTTTTCATGAATTTTATATTTCCAATAATAATTTTCTTTGATCCTATTTTTCCTTCTACTCCATGACCAATTATTGCTTTAAAGTTAGTGCAGTTTTTTAGTTTTATATTCATTTTTTTTGCTTTGTTTACAATGGATTCTGCAAGAGGGTGTTCTGAACTGTTTTCAATGGATGCAGCCATTTCTATGAGATAGTTTTCACTAACATTGTTTGTAATAATATCTGTCACGACTGGTTTTCCCTGTGTTATGGTACCTGTTTTATCAAATGCAATGTATTTTATATTGCTCATTGTTTCAAGCACTTCACCATTTCTTACCAGTATACCATTTTCAGCACCTTTTCCAACACCAACCATTATTGCAGTTGGTGTAGCTAGTCCTAGTGCACATGGACAGGCTATTACTATAACTGCAACTGCTACAATAAGTGAAAATGAAAAGGTTGCACTGAATAAAAAGTACCATGCTAGAAAAGTTGTTAATGAAATCAATACAACAGCGGGTACAAAGTATGCAGATACCTGATCTGCAAATCTTTGGATAGGTGCTCGTGAGCCCTGTGCATCTTCAACCATTTTTATTATTTTTGATAATGTTGTGTTTGCACCAATTCGTGTTGCTTTGAATGTAAATGATCCAAATTTGTTTATGGTAGCTCCTGTCACAGTATCACCTTTGTTCTTATCAATGGGCATACTTTCGCCGGTTATCATGGATTCGTCAATTGATGAATGACCTGATATTATAATTCCATCAACAGGAATCTGTTCACCTGGTTTTACAATAATATGATCTCCTAGTTTTACATCGTCAATGGAAATCATCAGTTCTTTACCAGCTCTTATTACTCTGGCTTTTTTTGGTGACATGTTAATTAGTTTACTTATTGCGTCACTGGTTTTTCCTCTTGCAGTTGCTTCAAGGTATTTTCCAAGAATAACCAATGTTATCAATAGAGCAGATACTTCAAAATATAATTCACCCATTGGATTTGTAATCATTATAAAAACACTGAAAAAATAGGCGGTGCTAGTACCTATGGCAATTAATGTATCCATATTAGCAGTTTTATTCTTTAATGAAGTCCACATACCTTTGTAAAATTGAAATCCTATTATAAACTGCACAGGTGTTGCCAATGCAAATAAAATATATGCCTTTCCACTAAGGTCCATCAAAAGCATGCTTATAATTAATGCCGGTATTGCAAAAATAGCGCTTGCTATCAGCATTATTTTCATTTTAGTTAGTTCTTTTTTTCTTTCAATTTTCTCTTTGTTTATGCTTTCAGTGGTTTCATCAATTACATTAGCTCTGTATCCCATTTTTTCAATTGATTTGATTAGTTGTTCTATGTTGATGATTTTCTCATTAAATTCTATCATTGCTTTTTCTGATGCAAAATTTACATTACAATTAATTATGCCTTTTGTTTTGTTGATTGTTTTTGTTATATTATTGGCACAGTTTACACAATGCATTCCATGAATAGATAAATTTATTTTCATAATAATCACTCTAAGTTTATTTCATATTAACTGATTCTAACAAAACCAGTTATATTACTAACACTGATCTAGGTCCCCATGCTATGATAAATGTCATTGCTATTGCAAAGATGAACATTGCAGATATGTATATGAACATATCATAATTATCTAGTTTTGCAACCTTGTCATGATGTTCTCTGCTTTCTTTATAAACCATATAACTCATTCCACCTGTTATTAACAGGCAAGCCCCAATAAGCAGTGGCATGAATAGTGTGATGTTTTCATTGATCATCATCACAGCTGTCATTGCACCCATCAATCCTCCCATTAGTCCTGCCATTAATCCTTCTAAAATTGACATTACTCCACAGTTTCTAGTGCACCAGGCACCTATTATCATACCTGTGAACATACCAACAACAGATCCTATAAACATACCGTTTGTAGCTCCTATTACAGCACCTATCATATATCCTGCCATCATTCCAATTGTCATTCCTACCATCATACCCATTGAACAGTCAAATGTATGTCTATAATGCTTGATATGCCAGACAGCTGCTCCTATGAAAACAGTGGATATTGTCAGGTAAAATATGTAGCTAAAATATTTTGAAAATCCTGTGATAGCTGCAAAAAATCCATAGTACATCAATAGCTCTGCAAATCCTATGAGTGCAAATGATATTATACCAACTATGATTAGTTTTTTCTCAGCATTTTTCATTTTTCCACCTTTTTCTACACAGGATGAACTGCATAGATTATCATTGCATGCTTTATTTGTTAATCTTTTTTCTTCTTGTTTGTATTCATCCAATGATATTTCCTCATTTAGGAATCTTTTTTTCAATTCTTTGATTTTTTCTTCTGTCATTGTAAATCACAATTTTATTGTTAGTAATTACTTTTCTTTGTTTGAAACAGCATATAACATATTGTTTCATACTAGTTTCACTTGTATTCGCTGTGAAAAAAATATTTGAATATTAAAGGTTATCATACAAATGAAATATTAGATATGATAGTGGAGAAACCAAAAAAGACAAGCAATAAATTACATGCAGCTTTGTTTTCTATAAAGGCTAATAGTTTTTTAATAATTCTAAAAGCAGTTGTGGCTGTGATAACAGGAAGTATTGCTATCATTGCAGAATTGGCACACTCATTATTTGATATGTTTGCATCTATTCTTGCATATGTTGGGATTAAAAAAGCAGAGAAGGCTGAAGATAGCTGTCATCCATATGGTCATGAAAGATATGAGAACATATCTGCACTGGCTCAAACAATATTGATAGTTGTTACAAGTATTTTCGTAATGTATGAAGCTGTGATTAGACTTTTTGAACCAAAACCAGTTTCATCACTGGAGATTGGACTTGTTGTAATGATAGTTATCATAGGTATTGATTATTTTGTGTCTAGATATTTGCATAAGGCAAGCAAGGATTATGGCAGTTCTGCCTTGGAAGCAGATGCTTATCATTTTACAACAGATCTATGGGGTGCGATATCTGTGGTGATAGGTCTTGTATTTGTTATTCTAGGATTTCCTATATTTGATTCTATAGCAGCCATAGCAGTTGCTGTTTTGATGTTAGTAATTTCTTATAAGCTTGGTAAAGGAGCTATAAATGTGCTTTTGGATAAAAGTCCTTGTGAAGATGTAATGAAGAAGATAGAGGCAGCTATCTTGAGTGTAAAAAAGGTGAAGAGTTTTCATAAATTAAAGGCACGTTATATGGGGAATAAAATTCTTGTAGATCTGCATATACATGTTTCTCCAATGATTTCTGTGGCAGAAGGACATAGTATTTCACATGAATTGAAAAAGAAGTTAAAGCAAAAAGTACCTGAGATAAAGGATGTAATAGTTCATGTGGAGCCGATTGATTCCTAAAAAGAAATATAAACTTATAATACAGATTTAATTATGAAATACCTATCAGTCATGGTAGTTTTTACAGTTATGTTTCTAATGATTAGTCCTGTTTTTGCAGAAGATGTTAGTGTAGGAACCTATGTACTGAATCTTGGAAAATTTGATACTATAACAGGGATTTTTACAGCAGATTTCTATTTATCATTTATATGTGAAAATGAGTGTTCTCCTGATAATTTTGAAGTGTTGAATGGAAAAATAGACAAGATTGAGAAGATAATTGATACGCCAAATGAAAAATTTTATAGAATACGAGCAGAGCTTAGTAGTAGGGTGAATATGGAAAAGTTTCCATTCGATAGTCAGAAAATGCTGATAATAATAGAAGATAAGAAAAACACTATTGATAAAATAAGATATCTTCCTGCATCTGAATCCAGTGGAATAGAGGATTCGATAGCATTTACTGGTTGGAATATAGATGGCTGGGAGGCTTCTGTAAATGAGCATACATATATTATATATAATGAAACCTATTCACAATATGTGTTTACAATAAAAATATCAAAAATACCTCTAAGTTCTTTTTTGAAAACATTTCTTCCTGTTATATTTATAATTATTATAGTGATGTTTAGTTTTGTCATAGATCCTGATAAGATAACAACAAGATTGACTATGATAAGTTCTGGGTTAATTGCAGCAGTGATGTTTCATGTGTCAATAGCAAGTCAAATACCATCTGTAGGATATCTTACATTTGCTGACAAGTTTATGATACTTGCATATATAATTCTACTGATGAGTTTTATTATCAATATAACAATTTTAGAATTCTATGAGAGAAAGCATAAAAAAATGGCAATGCGAATACATAGAGCGACTGAGTTTAGCATGTTTATTCTGGTTCCAGTATTGTTTGCAATTCTTTTTATTTTCTTTGTTTAGTATTTCTATGGTTTGTTGTTAGCAAAGAAATCCCTTATTAATTGATTTGGATTCTTTGTGCTATTTGCATTTTCTGGTAGAAATCTTCTATAGCTGCTCCAAAGATATCGTTTATCAGCAAATATACAGACCCCTCTATCTGTCTCAGATCTTATGCATCGGCCTGCTGCCTGAACTACTCTTGTCATTGCAGGATAGACATAGCCATATTCCTGTCCTTTTCCAAATAGTTTTTGATAGTATTCTATGAGAGCTTCTGTGTTTTTATCAGGTCTAGTAAGAGGCAGACCAATTATCATTACACCATTTAATAGATTGCCTGGTAGGTCGATTCCTTCACTAAATGATCCTGATATTACTGCAAATAGAACAGCTCCTCCTTTATCTGCGTGGGAAGAGAATTCATCATACATTTTCATTTTCTCTTTTTTAGACAGTCCCTGGGATTCTGTTATAATATGTTTATCTATTGGACCAAGTGCATAGAAAATCTTTTTCAACAGGTCATAGCTTGGAAAAAATACTGCAACATTTCCTTTGATATCAGTGGATGTATTCTTTACTAAATCTGCAATATCTTGATATGTTTTTTCATTTCTTTCTTTGTACAGTGTGGTAACATTGTCAATTATTATATCAAGTCTGTTGTTTTTAGGAAAAGGTGATTTGTACTTTTTCATTAGTGTGTTGCTTTTGTCAAAACCAAGTATGTCTGCAAACATCTCAATTGGCTGAAGTGTTCCTGACATTAGAATAGTAGAATGGCTGTTTTCTATGACTGGTTTTGAGATAATTGATGGATCAAGACAGTTGTAGAATAGTGATATTTGTTTTTTGTCAAATTCTCTTGAAAGTATTCTTGCATAGCCATTATCAGGACCTGTCCATCTTTCAATAAAAGATGCTATGTGGTCTATGGATGATCGTTTTTTTTCTTTTAAAACATCTTTGCCTATCTCATGAAGATCTTCTACCAGCTGGGTTGTATCTGAAAATCTTTCAATGTGGTCAATGAAATCAGCCTTTGTAATAAAGACTTCGTTTTCTGTTAATTTATTTCTACCCAGATAGTCAAATACATCCTGCAATCTTTTTAGCATGTCTATTATATTATCATATTCAAATTCTTCTGCTTCTTCTATTGCAAATTTTATTGTTCTTGAGGATAATTTTGAAGACAGTCTATCTCGTATTCTTGATGAAAGATTATGGGCTTCATCAACTATGATAATAGAATCTTCTAATTCTTTATTCATTTTTTTGAAAAATGTAGATCCAATGGGTGAAAATACATGAAAATAGTCTCCAATGATAACATTGCTTTTTTTAGCAGCTTCCATGAGCAGTTCATAGGTGCAGAATTTTTTGCATTGTTCTTTAAAATCCTCTGAGTGCATTATTTCTTTTTTCAGTGATAGTAGGGATTTTTTAGCATCTTCGGTAAATTCTTTTGCATTTTTTGTTTGTGTTAGAAATGTACAATTCTTTTTTTGTACCATGCCATTGCAGAAATTGTTGAACATGGAACTGTCCATTTTTTCAACATTATGTGAGCAGAGCCATTTTTTCCCAATTATGTCAACTGCAGTTATGTTAGTATCTTGTTTTATCTTTTGCAGGGTTTCTATGGCCATTTTATGCTGACTGTGTCTTGATGTAAGAAAAAAGACTGTTTTATTATTTTCAAGAGCATATTCAATGCTAGGATGCAGTGCTGCAATTGTCTTACCAAGACCGGTTGGTGCATCTGCCAGTAGATTTTTGCCATTTTCCAGAGCATTCTTAATATCACTAATAAGTTCTTTTTGATGTTCTCGTAGTGTTGGATAGGGAAATAGCATTCTTTTAATTTTATTCCCAGAGTTTTAATAGGTCTTGCATTATTAAGAAGTGTTGTGTATATTCTTAACATGTCAATCCATGTGGTATGATTCCTCTATCTATAAGAGTTTCATATATTTGTTTTGCATTTGCTATACGTTCTTGAATATATCTATCTGATGTTGTTTTGCCTGCAAAATCTTGCTCTATTCCAAATATATTTGTTTCTAGCCAGCAGGCATCTACAGGAATTTCTATACCATCAATAGTTATTGTTTCTACTTGTTTTGGTTGCATTGTTTTGTTAGCAATGATAAGAGGTCCATATATTATATGCTTTCTATCACCAGTACCAAAATACT
>JAZDMZ010000043.1:0-8287 GCA_043800495.1 Candidatus Aenigmatarchaeota archaeon | reverse complement strand
ATAAACTTGCAGAAAAACATATTATATCAAAAAATCTTATAAAAAAGATTAGAATAATGAAGAAATTCAGAAATGTGCTTGTTCATCAATATGGTATGATTGATGATAGAATTGTCTATAATAATTTAAGAAGCAAGTTAGATGATTTCAATATTTTCAAGAAAGAAATTTTAAGAATTCTTAAAAAACAGCACTAGGCGATCTTCTTATAGTGAAACCGGTAAATAATCCGGATACAACAAAGATTCAAAGAATCTTTGTGTACAGAAAGAACATAGTTCTTTCTTGTATGATACACCGGTTTCACTATATACATCATTCACCTATACTGACATCATCCAATATAACAGAATTCAGTTCAATCAATACATTGTCAGCGATTTTACAACCATGTAAAACAGCTCCGTGTCCAATTGTTACGTTTTTACCAATATTTACACCAGTACCGTGAATAACACAACAATCCTGTACATTGCTATTATCACCAATAGTAATCTCTCATTCATCTGCTCGTATAGAAGCAACTGGGCAAATTGTGACATTTTTTCCAATATTCACTATAGAGTCAACATAGGCATGTTTGCTTATTTTTGGCATAATACTAAATAACAAATAAGATTTTAATACTTTGATACTGCTTATTACTTAGGGGTAATATGGTAGAAATACGAATTAATGATGATTCAAAGGATAGTGTTTTTGTTGATGGTAAGAGCATACCAAGAGATGATGCTGTTATTTTAGCCCGGGCTAAAAAACCAACTACAAAAAAAACTATTGTTATAACAGAAACCAAACAGCAGCCAGAAGAGAATAAGGCCATAATTGTAGCACAACCTAATCAGGTGAAAAAAACTATAGTTATAAAGGAGAAAAAACCAAGAAAAGCAAAAAAACCAAGAAAACCACCAGTTCTATCAAAAACAATGGGAGAGATGATTGCTGTGATGAAAGCTAACCAACAATTGGTGGATGAAATGATTAAGGTAAATACAGGTATAATGGAAAATATGGTACGTCTCTCGTCAGGTGTTGCTTTACTAACAGAAAAAATGAATTCTTTTATTTCAAGGGAGAGAAATGAGGAATTACCAAGTACTGTCAGGGATGAAATGGAGAATAAATTAGATCAGATGGAAAGAAAATTAAATAATATAATAACGTCTTTGTCTCATCATCAGTAATTTTCTTAATTTGTTATTTAGATGAGTATATAGTGAATCAACAAATTAATAAAATATAATATTTTGTTGTTCGCTATATTCATGGTTGAATGTGAAAAGAATTCGGCATATCCATCGGTCACAGACCGATGGCATCACTACTGCCGAAATCTTTTACACGCCAACCACCAGTCAAAGACTAGTGGTATGACGTATCAATTCAACCTGAATATTCAGGTCAGATTCGCTGACTATGAATAAGTGAACCAACATATTATAACTAAAATGTTTATTTGGTTCACTTTATATAGTTTCAAATTATTTCTTAATTCATGCAAGGACTCTCTGAAGAATATAAAAAACTGCAGACAAAATTTGATCTGCCAGAATTGGAGAGTTTACATTCTGTATTTCAGTTTGACAAGGATATGACAAATTTAGATGATATGCGAAATGAGATGACAGATAAATTATTTGAATTTTCTGAAAATGTGGTAGAACCATTGCTGTGGTGTGAAAATCATTGTCATATGATTGAGAGAAATATGCTTCTTGCAGATGAGGGCGTTACACTATTTGATATATACAAACAGGTACAGGCTTTCAAATGGAGAAATAATTTATTATCATTAAAACCAGATAAACAGGAAAGCCTTGTTCTTATTAAGGATCTGTGGACATTCTGGACTGGTTTTGAACCAAATATGTCAAAAATATGCAGAAGATTTTCAAATGCTTGGTCAAATCTTTCATTCAAGAAAGAAGAAGTTGGGTATAATGGATAGATATATTATATCGATCTCGCCACGTTCGTTGTCGAATTTCTTTCATAAATTCTTACTCACTAGATTCATTTTCATGGTGAATATGCATTCACCTGAAAATTCAAGATAGTTTCACTATCCGTGAATTTGATGGGCCGGAAGGGTATCGAACCCTTGACCTTCAGTTAACTTTGATAACTGATTATTAACTCAGCTGCCTTATAAGACTTACACTGCACGGCTTTGTAAACAAAGCAGTACGGATTGATGCTCTACCACTGAGCTACCGGCCCGATTTATTTAATTCGTGTTGCTGTTTACTTAAAGTCATCCAAAGAAACAAGTATTATTATTATTTCTTTGGTGACTTTACTGTAAACCAAACATTATAGCTCTACTGGTAAAGATTCTGGATATCATATTACCAGTGAGCTATACATGATGAACTCAATGAGTTCACCTGTACAGGTTGAATTTTATTCAACCATGTATGCAAACCCAATATTATTATACAAGAAAGAACAAATTTCTTTCTGTACAGGTAAAGCAAAGCTTTACCATGTATCTGATTATTTACTGGGTTTGCTATAATTGTTATTATTTATTTGGTTTACATTAAGCTTTAATAGTCTCCTGTTAAGATAATTAAACCTATTAGATAAGCTTAAAAAGATATCCACTCAATTATAATCTAATAGTAACAAATGATAATTAGATATGCAAACACAGTCGCATTCGATGAATGCTTCTAATTTGCATATTTTTTAAAAATGGTGATTAAATATGCAAATGGGAGGACAGCCGATTTTTATACTGCCTGAAGGCACATTAAGACAGACAGGAAGAGATGCTCAATCAAGAAATATTATTGCTGCAAAAACTGTTGCAGAATCTGTTAGAACCACATTGGGTCCAAAAGGAATGGATAAAATGTTGGTTAGTGGTATAGGAGATATTACTATTACAAACGATGGTGCTACTATTCTAGATGAAATGGAAATAGAACATCCTGCTGCAAAGATGATTGTAGAGGTTGCAAAAACACAGGAAAGCGAGGTTGGAGATGGTACAACAACAGCTGTTATAATTGCAGGAGAACTTTTGAAAAAAGCAGGTGAACTTCTTGAACAAAATATTCATCCAACTGTTATAACAAGAGGATATAGATTGGCAAAAAATAAATCATTGGAAATACTTCATCTGATTGGAACAGATATTACTATTAAGGACCGGGATACTCTTGAGAAAATTGCTATGACTGCAATGACTGGAAAAAGTAGTGAAGCTGCTAAAGAGTCATTGGCTAAATTAGCTGTAGAAGCTGTTATGTCTGTTGCAGAAATAAATGATGGAAAATTTTCTATTAACAAGGATGATATACAGATAGAAAAAAAACAAGGAGGTGCAATGGATGATACTGAATTGATAAAAGGTATTGTTATTGACAAGGAAATTGTTCATTCTAATATGCCAAAGAAAATCAAAAATGCTAAGATAGCATTGCTTGACTGTGCATTGGAAGTAAAGGAAACTGAAACAGATGCACAAATAAGAATAACTTCACCTGATCAATTGCAGGCTTTTGTTGAACAGGAATCAAAGATGCTAAAAAACATGGTAGAAAAGGTTGCTGCATCTGGTGCAAATGTATTATTCTGTCAAAAAGGAATTGATGATCTTGCACAGCATTATCTTGCAAAAAAAGGAATTGCTGCTGGAAGAAGAGTAAAAAAAAGTGATATTGAAAAACTGTCAAAGGCAACTGGTGCAAATATTGTGTCAAGTGTTGATGAGCTAACTAAGGAAGATCTTGGGAATGCTGGTTTAGTTGAAGAATTAAAACTAGCTGGTGAAGAGATGATTTTTGTAAGAGATTGTAAAGATCCAAAAGCAGTTAGTATATTGATGAGAGGAGGAACAGAGCATGTTGTTGACGAGGCAAAGAGAGCAATGGAAGATGCTGTTTTTGGTGTTATAAGTGCAGTAGAAGTTGGAAAATTTGTTTCTGGTGGAGGTGCTTGTGAAGTAGAATTGGCTAGAAAACTAAGAGAATATGCACAATCTATTGGAGGTCGAGAGCAATTGGCAATAAATGCATTTGCCGAGGCAATTGAAATTGTTCCAAGAACATTGGCTGAATCAACTGGAATAGATCCTATAGATATTTTAATGACTCTAAGAAGTGAACATGATAAGGGAAATGTAACCTTTGGAGTAGATGTGTTTAATTCAAAAATAAGTGATATGCAGAAATTAGGTGTTGTGGAGCCTTTGAAAATAAAACTTCAAGCAATAAATTCTGCAACAGAGGCTGCTGATATGATTCTAAGAATAGATGATGTAATCACTGCCAAGACTGGTGGTGGAATGCCACGGGGCATGCCTGGAATGGGTGGAATGCCTGGCGGAGATATGGAGTGATGATATGAGAATCAGTCAATTAAAAATTCCTGATAATATTTCTGTTATACAAATAGGCGGTGAATATTTTGCTACTGAAAAAGATGATAAAAACAATTCTTCGCCACAACCTAGAATGTATGAGGTTCCTGAATTAACCAAAGCTGTTCAGAGAGGAGCAAGATTTCTTACTGTTGAAAATAGTGTTTATCTTGTTGAATAGAAATTTCTTCTTAATATAAACTTCTTATAGAGTTCTTGTTAATAACTAATCATGGTAAGGAAAGATAGAAATACAAAAGAAAGCTGGATGTGGAAAGAATATCCTATTGACAGGTATATTTTTGCTGGATTTGCAATAGTTTTCTCATTACTTGGAATTATTGTACTATCATTTCTAAATTTCACATTTAATGATATTATACTAGCTCTTCTGTCTGTGGTTATAGGGTTATTATTTGGTATATTGTCCTATCTTTCAGATATCAGAAGACGACTGTTCTATAGCAAATAACATAATCAAAGACGTGTGTCATTGCTATATGCAAAAGATATTGTTTTCCTGAAAGAATGTCTTTTACTATATGAAAAGAGAAAATAATCTCATCATTTCTTTAGATGACTATATTTATATACCGGTTGAGATAACATAATATAATGGAAGAAACCAAGGAAGAATATTATAAGGAGAATTTTGAACTTGTGCCAATTAGTCCATTGAGAGGAATGCAGAAAAGAATGGATCAGCTGGAGCATGATATGGTTTCTCATAAAGATCTAAAAGAGATGTATAATATAATAAAAGCTAATCAGACTGCTGTTGATGAGATAGTTAGACTAAATAAGAGTATGCTTCAGCAGGTTTCTGAACTGTCAAATGCTGCTTCTAATATTACAATGAAGATGAGTGATTTTCTTTCAAGGATAGAGGTAGAGGAATTGCCTCCTGCAAAGGAATTAAGAGGAGTTACTGATTTTAATGAGAGAATAACTAAAATGGAGAATAGATTAAATTCCCTGATACTTGCACTTAATCCAAGGGTAAGAAAGCCTGTGGCACATGCAAGACCTATGCACAGGCCTGTTGCAATATAGTAAAAGACATAGCTATTTTGATTATGTCAAAGACTTCTGCACAACCATCGGTCAAAGACCGATGGCATGCTACTGCCGAAGTATTTGACATCCTGGGCCACCAGTTGAAAACTGGTGGAAATCACGATTTATATATGTCTTTCACATACAGTAAAGGCAATATATTATAAATCTAAACAGTATTGTCTATTACTATGATGGCCTAGTGATTATCACCTGACATACCATCATTTTAATTGGTTGATTGCAGGAAAACTGATGGTATGTGGGGTGTAAAACACCTTTAATATAATATCATCTGGAAAAAGGCGATTTCACATGTCAGTTCTAAGACAGAGAATATTGAAATTGAAAACAAATAGAGGTATTAGAAGAATACTACTTAGTTTTCATAGTAAATGAACTTCTAGAAAATTATTCTTTGTCTGGGATTCCTATAAATGGATTAATCCAACCATTTTTCGGTACAATAACATCATTAGTGTTTTTCGGTACCCACAATCCTTTAGTTTTATCATAAATAATTTCATTGGGGGTTTTGGTAAATAGAGTTTTAACAGACTCATCATACACAATAGAAGATTTTATCCAAGAACCTTGAGGTGTTTTCATACGATATTGATCTAGCAAATTGACAAGAAGTTCTGATGCTTTTGATAAATAAAATTCTCCAAATACACGGTTACCAATTCTATATTCTTGCTTACTTTTTTCGCTTAAGAGATGTATGTGTTTTAACATAAGTCTTGGATCATCATATCCTGTCATTATTTACACCTTAACATTTTATTGTTTACAAAGTTATTTAAAACTATCGTTATTTGTTATCTTTAAATAGTAACTGCCGTTGTGTTTTGTGGCTTTTTTAAGCATTTCATACAAATATATATTTGGATTAATATGCAGAAACTAATACATGGCAAGCATGAGACTGAATGGATAACAATATCCACAGATGAATATGATAGTATGCTGAGAACAATTGATACTTTGTCTAGACCTGGTGTTATGAAGAAAATCCAAAAAGCTGAGAAAGAGAGAGCTGAAGGAAAAATGAAGTCTTTGGAACAGGTTAAAAAAGATCTAGGTTTCTAGAAATCATCTTTGTGCCATATTGTTTCTATTTCAACTTGCTTTTCACTTTCATTTATGATATAAATTATTCTCCACTTATCCTCAAATCGCAATTCCCATTTTCCAGTCAACGGCTTTCTTAATGGCTTTCCGTGTATCTGTGGATAGTTTTTTAGTTTTTCAATCTTTTTGAAAAATCTTCTTTGCAATTCTTTATCAAATCTCTTAATATCATCTTGTGCGGTTTCTGTTAATTTGATATCATATGACATGAAAATATTTGTATTTATGATAATAAAAAGCCTGTGTAATTTTGGGCTTATGTTTCTCAGAATCTGAATATATGGGTATAAAAGGACTTTTTCTAAATAGATTTTAAAACCAATTGAATATTATAGGGTTTTAAAAATTAAAGATGGAATATAACATCCCATCTTATTTCGTGCTCAAAGAAGAAAATCTTCTTTGGCATCTCAAAGAGCTTCTGCTCTTTGCAGAAAAACAAATAGAAAATAATAAGGTTTTCAAAATGAAACGAATATGTATATTGTGCGGAGCTGCTGCTGAAAAGGGTAATTTTTGTAAGCAATGCATTCTATTAAAAAACAAGCTATTTGAGATAAAAGACTTTCGTATAATCATGTGTAGAAATGGTGATAACTATTATCTTGCAAAATGGAAAGAATTTACAAATGAAAATGCTATGCTAAAGGATGCAATAGCATATGAGATGAAAGGTAATGTTGATAATTTTTTTATATCATTCAGACCATTCAAATGTGGATTTAAGGTAAAAATACGTGGAGTGGGTAAAATACAGGGATTTAAAAAAGAAGAAGAAACTGAGATAGAAGTTTCAATAAAAAGAAAAATGTGTGAAGATTGTATCAAGGTATCTGGTAGATATCATGAGGCCAAGATGCAGATAAGAGGAGACATGACTGAATATATTCTTGGAAAAGTAATGAAACTTATACCAAAAACAGCATGGGTAGAGGATAATAAACATGGTTATGATTTGTTTTTTCTTACTAAGGGTGAAGCTGCTCAGATTGCAAAATATCTTAGAGCAAGACATGATGTAATAAAATCCTTTAAAGTGGTTGGAAATAAAAAAGGAACCCTACTAATGAGAGATGTTTATTCAGTTAAATAAATAGAAGTATATTGTGATGTTATGGAAGCACCTGTACCAGAACGAGTAAGAATGCCAAGAGGCAAAGAAATGTTTGGCATAGCAGAAGCTACACTTGGTGCAAGTAAGGTAAGAGTTAGGTGTGAGGATAGTACATATAGAATATGCAGAATTCCTGGAAGATTTAAGAAAAGAATGTGGGTAAGAGCAGATGATGTTATACTAATAATTCAGTGGGATATCCAGGGTGACAAATTTGGAGACATTGTCTGGAAATACAGACCTACTCAGGCAGATACTCTGCGAAGAAAAGGTTTGTTGAATTTCTAATTATAGTACGAAGCATAACTTTCTAGACTGAATGTGCTTCGTACATACACGAGAAACAAAGTTTCTCTTGTACAATGTTGAATTCTGTCAGAATTCAACTTGTAATTGAAAATAATTAATTTTCAAATTACAGGTTAAACTATGTTCAACCATGTATAGTAAAAACAATAATAATATATTCTATTTACCCAACTTCTACATGATTTTTAGTCACTAGGTTTTAATAATTTCTTATTTATTGCTTTAAGTATTGATGTTTGCTTTTCTGTTAGATTTACAATTTTAATGAAACTATTTTTTGTTTTAGGATCATAGATATATATTTT
>JAZDMZ010000013.1:0-9329 GCA_043800495.1 Candidatus Aenigmatarchaeota archaeon | reverse complement strand
AAAATCAAAGAAATTGAACGAAATGTTAACTTTATCAATTATCGCTGCACTACCTATTGAGAATGTTACGTTTTTCATTTGATCACCAAATCAATGATTACGTAACATTCTTTTACATTCATCTAAGTGGCGAAGTCAGGTTTATACTGTCAAAGTTCAGAAATAATATAAAATGTCCTGTTGTTTCAACAGACATATATTTTCAAATCTTTCAGATATTGCGAAAGATGTGATTATTTGGAATAATTTATATGTCTTTCGCTTATAGTAAGAACAATATAATATGGATAGTATTGTTCATTACTCTATTGAAAATAAAAGGTGAGCGACTTCGTATTGTTCCCAGATGTTCTCAGGTACAGAATACAACGTTGAGCAGCTTAACTTCCAGGTTCGGAATGGATCTGGGTGTACCCTGCTCGCTATGGTCGCCGACCAAATATAACTATGAAGAAGATTATTTAAAGTCATCTAAAAAAATGAACAGAATTTGACTATTTCTTTGGCGACTTTACTGTGAACAAAGCGACCTTGCTTCGCAAGCTCGCTAATTCTCATATAGGAAATAATTATCAATATACTTTCCTATACAAGAACAAAATCCCAATTAGTTTCATTTATTTGCTTCACACTAAGTCTTTCTTATGGTTTATTTAGTTTGTTTTGTATAGATATTATTATATCTAATTTCTAAAATATAGAAATTAGCCACTGGGAGATTGGATGGTAAGAGCAGAAAAACTAATAATGCAGGGATTTAAGTCATTTTCAGGGCGTGTGGAAGTTCCTTTTCCAGGAGGATTTATTGTCGTATGTGGACCAAATGGTTCTGGCAAGTCAGTAAGTGCTGATACAGAAATTCTGCTTACTGATGGTAGTATAAAACCCATTGGAGAAATGGTTGATTTTATTCTGAGCACTTCTAAAAATATCAAAAAACTTGATGACGGTGTTTATACAAATGAAAATCCTAAAGAATGGAAAGTTTGGGGATTAGATCAAAAGACTATGAAAATTGTGAAAAAGAAAATATCAGCATTTGTTAGAAGAGAGGGCGAACCTCATCTTTTTGAAATAACTACAAAAGTAGGAAAAAAGGTTACTACAACTGGCTGTCATCCTATTATGATTTATAGAGATGGAAAAATAGTATCTGAAATTGTTGAAAAATTAAAAGAAGGAGATGTGATAGCAACTCCAAGAAAACTAGAATTTCCTGAGAAAAGGATTAAAATAGAAAATATAGATATTGATGAAGAGTTTTCTAGATTAATTGGATATTTGATTGGAGATGGATATACGACATCAAACAGATTAGAATTTATTAATGCAGAGGAACCAATACTTAATGATTTTGAACACTTGGCAAAAAAACTTGGTTTAGTAATAGGATACAAAAAACAGGCAGGAAAAGCAACAAGATTAATATGCTGGAACAAGAATTTTCCACTGATTATGAAAAAACTTCTTAAATCTGACAGTGTTTTGCATCTAACTTCTAATTACAAAATAATTCCGAGTGAGATTTTGATGTCTAAAAAATCTGTTCTTTCTAACTTTTTAGCAGCTCTATTTGACTGTGATGCAACTGTTAGAAAAGATAATCCTACCTTTGAATACACGACAAAGAGTGAGAAGCTGGCAGATCAGGTTCAGATGGCACTACTAAGATTTGGAATTGTGGCAAGAAAGGATAGTAAGATGAAACATGCTACAAATACAAAAAACAAAACAAAGCGAAAGTATTTTTATATAATAATTGAAGGAAAGGAAAAGCTAAATCTCCTGTATGAAAACATACCAATGATATCTAAAATGAAAGTAGAACGATTGAAGAGTTATTCTACAAAGGATATTAAAACAGGATCTAATTTAGATGTCTTGCCACAGGAAACAAATATACTAGTTAAAAAGTGTACAAAAATTTTAGGCATAGAATACAAACCAATACGTAAAAAATATCCATGGTTTGCAGCCTATAATGAGAATAGATGTTGTCCTACCCGAAGCGGGGTAGAAAATGCATTAATTATATTCAGAGAAAAATACAAAAAATTAGAGTCGATAAGAACATCTCTCTTTTTAGAAAAGAAATCTCTCCTTGAAGCCATTAAGACAATTAATATAAAGAAAACGTATGCAAGCAAGAAAATAGGCCTGAATAAGGACACTATAAACAATAGCTGGGTATTTCGTGATCATACTGGAAATAAAAAAAGCAGAGAAAAACTATATGAATATATTAAAACTGAATTAAATTCTAGAATGAAAGAAGCTAAAGAAATTATGGATATTCTTGAATTTCTTGCAAATTCAGACATATTCTGGGACAGGATAAAAAAAATAGATAAAGTAAAGGGTGAAAAATGGGTATATGATTTGACAATACCAGACTGCCATAATTTTATAGGCAATGGTATATTTGTCCACAACTCAAATATAATTGATGCAATAACATTTGTTCTTGGAGTGACTTCTGCAAGGGCAATAAGAGCTCAAAAATTAGAAAAACTTATATTCAATGGTGCTAGAAATAAAAAACCCGCTCCATTTTGTGAAGTCTCTCTAATATTGGATAATTCTGACAAACAAATACCTGGTGATGATGAAAAAGTGACTGTTACCAGACGAGTTACGAGAAGCGGTGTGTCTATCTATAGATTGAATGAAAAAACTGTAAATAAAACTAAAATAATTGACACCCTTGCCTATGCAAATCTCTCTCCTGATGGCTATAACATAATTATGCAAGGTGATGTTACAAGAATCATAGAAATGTCTCCTAAACAGAGAAGAGAAATAATTGATGATATTTCTGGTATTACGGAATTTAATGAGAAAAAAGAAGATACTATGCGAAAACTGGACAAGGTTGATTCTCGTGTAAGAGAATCAATGATAGTCATCGTTGAAAAACAAAAAAGAGTTGAACAGCTAAAAAAGGAAAAGGAATCTGCTGAAAGATATCTGAATCTAAACGATGAATTGAAAAAAGCCACTGCCTCTTCTATACACCATGATATAAAAAACTATGAGCAGGAAAAGGAGGTTTTGAAAAAATCTGGACACGAGAGTAAACTGAAATTTACAGAAATAGACAGAGAGCTAAAACACAAGGAAAAGGAATTTGAATCAAAGGAAAAACTTCTAAAACATAAATCAGAGGAAATAATTGAGACTAGATCATTTGATACCATACGAGATATTGAGAAAACAAATTCAGATATTTTAAGAAAAAGAGACAGGATAATGTCCATAGACAGGGAGCTGTCATATATTACTAGAAATAGAAAAGATTTTTCTGATAAGCTTCCTATAAAAGTACATAAATTCTCATCACTGATAAGCACAGATGATAGATATGGTATGGCAATAGAGGTTGCAATGGCAAGCCATGGAGATGATCTTATTGTTGATACAGATGATCAGGCTGCTGAATGTATAGATTTTTTAAAGAGAACAAGATTAGGAAGAGCTAGATTTATTCCTTTGAATAAAATAATTGGAGGACGAATAGAGAAAAGAATTGAATATGATGGATTTCTTGGACTTGCAATAGATCTTGTTAAGTTTGACTATAGGTATAATTCTGCTGTTGAATACATACTTGGACGGACATTGGTATTTGACACACTTGATAATGCCAGAAGAGTGAGAGGATATAGAATAGTAACTCTGGATGGAGAGCTTGTTGAAAAATCTGGAGCTATCATAGGAGGACATAGAGAAAGAAGAGCTGTGTTTAGCACAGCTGGACTTGTGGATGAAAAAGAGAGAATGCTTAATGAGATAGATATGCTCGAAGAGCATATGGCTGTATTAAAAAAGAAAAAAGAACAGGAAGAGAAAAAGTTTACAGAAACTAAACAGGAAAGGTCAGAGCTTGATCAGACTCTTGATGAAATGAAAATAGTAATAAAAGGATTAAACCAACAAAAATATGCAACGCAATCACAGATGACAAAGAATCAGATTGATCTAGCAAGACTAGAGACAGTATTATCTGATCTTAATAAAAAATTCAAAGAATTCAAGGATGTTGAATTATTTACAGATATTGATAAACCTGAGATACAGCGAAAGATATCATATTGTATAGCTGAGATAAGAAAACTTGGTCATGTGAATGTAAAGGCAATAGAAGAATATACATCCATATCAATGGAATTTGAACAGATGAAGAAGAAATTGGATAGTCTTATAGAAGAAAAGAATTCTATAATAAAGACTATTGCGGAGATTGAAACGAGAAGACAGGAAAAATTTAGAAGCACTCTTGACCTTATTAAAAAGAACTTTACACAGATATACTTTGATATGGTTGGTGGGGCAGGTAATGTTAGATTAGAGGATGAGGCTAATATTGATTCTGGACTTGTTATAGAGGCTTCACCAGCAGGAACTAGGGTAGTAGATCTGGATGTTATGTCAGGAGGAGAAAAAACAATGGCCTCATTATCATTCTTATTTGCAATATTACATCACTATTCATCTCCTTTCTATGTATTGGATGAGGTAGATGCTGCTCTTGATAAGATAAATACGAAAAAAGTAGCTAATTTGGTAAAGAAATATTCAAAAAAAATCCAGTTTATTGTAATAAGTCATGATGATATTACTATTTCTGCTGCTGACAAGGTCTTTGGTATTGCAAAACAAGACGGAGTCTCAAAAATATTTGGCATTGATCTACCAACTCGCTAGTTTAAAACTCGGTGATTATTATAGATGAAGAAAAACTGATTCGAACAATTGTGCTAGGAGCTGATTGGCAAGAAGTTTTATCTAGTATAATTATTGAGCATGATCTTGATCCAATGAACATAGATATTACAAAACTTTCCCAAGAATTTCTGGTATATATTCATAATATGAAGGATTTTAATTTTAGAATACCTGCAAGATTTATTCTAGTTGCTGCTGTGCTTCTTACAATGAAATGTGAGAAGATAATGGAAGAAGAGGAAAAGCAATTGAATAAGCTAGAGAAAAGAGAATATGAACATCTGGACATAGATGTACCACTTGTAACCGCTCCTATCAAAAGAGAGCCTACTAGAAAGGTTACTTTATCAGAATTGATTAGTGCAATGAGCAAGGTAATTGATATTAAGACAAAAAAAGACAGAATAATTAAGATTGACAGACATTCTCCACTTATATCAATTCAAAAGGCAGAGGATATTGAGAAAAGAATAGAGGTTATCTATGATAAGATAAAGAATAAGGGATTGATATCATTTTCTGATATTGTACGTGTATGGAAGAGAAAAGATATTATTTATGCGCTTCTTCCTATGCTTACTCTAATAAACAGAAATCTTGTGGAATGTGACCAGGAAGAGCATTTTAAGGAGATATATATTAAGCTGAAATAGAAGTATAGATTATATGAATATTATGACAGATCCAAAAGAACTGGCTTTAGTGGAAGCAGTGTTATTTGCTACCAACGAACCTCTTAGTTTTGAACAGCTGAGAAAGATTACTAAGATGAGGAGTAATAATCTTGAACAGCTGATGAAGCAATTGAAGAAAAAATATGAAAAGGATGAGAGTGGAATATTTCTCAGTGAAACTGGAGGGTTTAAACTATCTGTTAAACAGGAATTTTCTTCTGTTGTTTCTGGACTTGCAAAGGCAGATTTATCTAAAGGATTGCTGAGAGTACTGTCTATAATTGCCTGTCATGAGCCAGTAAAGCAGGCAGACATAGTAAGAATAATTGGCAATAGAACCTATGAATATACAAAGGAATTGCAGGATATGGGATTTATAGTATCAGAAAAAAAGGGTAATACAAAAATATTGAAAACTACAAAACAATTTGAAGATTATTTTTCAACAAGAAAGGAAGAGATAAAAAGTCTGTATAAGAAAATACAGACAGATAAGCAGCCAAAGCCTGCAGAAGAAAAACCTGAAAAAACTCAGTAGAGTTGTTTTCTGATCACACTAAGAACATCTTTATGAACCTGTTCTATTGGATTGTTTCCATCTATGATAAATGTGTTTGGAAAGAAATTTTTTAGAGCAAGATAGTTTTGTCTTGTTTGTTTTAGTCTCTGTTCTGTTTCAAACATCTCAACATGATATCTAGCTTTTTTCATTCTTTCTATGGATACTGCAGGGTGAACATCTATAATAAAAGTAATATCAGGTTTTCTAAAGAGAGAATTTATCTGTTTTAGATATTCTAGAGGAACATCCAATGCTCCAAAAGCAATTGTAGATAGTACATATCTGTCACAGACAACTATTTTTCTCTTTTTTAGTGCAGGTTCTATCTCTGATTCAAGATGATGAGATCTGTCTGCTGCAAAAAGATTTTGAATTGTTAAATTATTAACTTTCCATTCTCTACGAAGACCTGCTCTTATTATTCCACCTATAATATTATTTGTTGGTTCTTTTGTTAGTACGCATTGTTTACCATTTTTTATAAAAAAATCATTCAGCAGAGCTGCTTGGGTTGATAATCCTGAACCGTCAATTCCCTCAAATGTTATGAAAATAGTATTCACCTTAATATGGTTTGCTTTAAAGAATTAAATAAGTGTTGGAATTAGCACTTTATATTTTCCCAGTATTTTTTAACATGTTCCTGTGCTTTCTTTATTTCCTCTTGTTTTATGTGTTTGAATCTTCCCTGTGATTTAAAATAGTCTGCAACTGGTTTAAATGATGGCTTCATTGTAAATTCTCTTTTTCCATCACAATGTTCATACATTGCCCACAGACCTGTTTCAACAGCAAGTTTTGCAATCTCAACTGTTTTTGAAAAATCAAATTTCCATGCCAATGGACATGGTGCATGGATTAGTATAAATTTAGGTCCTTCTATGCTCAGTGCTTTTGTTATTTTTTCCTGAATATCTTTTGGATAACCAACACTTGTGGTTGCAACATAGACAGCTCCCTGTGCAATCATCATTTCTGCTATTGGTTTTTTGAATGTTTTATTACCAATACTGTTTTTACCAATTGGAGAGGTTGTTGTCCAGGCTGCAAATTCTGTTGCACTGCTTCGTTGACAGCCCGTGTTTGCATAGCATTCATTGTCATAGCAAATATACAAAACATCATGTCCTCTATCAACCATTCCTGATAATGATTGTAAACCAATGTCATAGGTTCCTCCATCACCTGCTAATACAATTATCTTTGATTTTTTACCCAGTTTCTTTTGTGCAGCTTCTATACCACTGGCCACTGCAGCAGCACACTCAAATGCAACATGAATATATGGCACTGGCCATGCTGAAACTGGATATGGTGTTGAAATTATTTCTGAACATGATGTGGCATTTGAAATAATAACATCTTTTCCAGCTACTTTCATAATACTTCGCAGAGCTATGGCTATTGGACATCCTGCACATGAACTGTGACCTTGATAAAAATCTTCACTCATCTAATCACCATTACAATCTTTCGCATTCAGTTATCTCACTGCATAAATTCTTCAACTTTGCTTTGAATTTATTTTGTTCACACACTTCACTTGAATCTTCTGTCATATTTTATTCACCTTATTTTGCTTCATGTTCTATTCCATTAACAATTGGTTTGCATATAATTTCCTTGACTGCAAAATCAAAAAAATTGTTTGAATATGATGGTTTAACAATCATTACAGTATCAGCGCCTCGCGATGTGCCTGCAATGGTTATGATATCTTCTTTATCTGAAACAAGTCCTGCATCTGCTGCCATGACAGCAACTTCAATTCCTACTTTGAAACCTTCACAGAGAATTCGCAATGCATCTGATAAAATCATTACTGGTCCTGCTGTGTTCCATCTATTGTTTATAGCTCTTTCAACTCCACTAAAAGTCTGAATACCTTGAACGTATTTTATTCCTAATTTTTCATATTCTTTCTTGTTTTTCAACCATTCGTCTGATCCTGAATATATTGAACCTGCATTCAGCATAACAGGAATTACTTCAATGTTTGATTTGTCAAAGACTTTAATTGTTTTTAAACCAGTTTCACCTGATGAGGTTGCAACAACAATCTTTTTGATATCTCCTTTCTTAGCTCTTTTTACTGCTAATTCAATTGCTTTGTCAGTATTTTCTTTTCCTGGTTTCTTAAAATATGTTATTTCTGCTGTTTCAAAACTTGTCATATCATCACATTATATCCAATGAACATTTTCGTCCTTTATTCGGATAAGATCAAACATTTTTTTAACATTGTCTAATGTCACATCTCTTCCACCAAGACCACCAATAAAGCTTGCTCCTGGTTTATTTGTTTTTGCTTTAACTTCATTGAAGACAACACCACCAAGACCTGGTGAGTTTACTTTTTCAAACACACCAAATGCTTCAACATTTTCTAATGCTTTTTTAAGATCTGTTGCTGGAAATGGTCTAAATGATCTAATCCTAATAAGTCCAACATCTTTTATCTGTTCTTTTTCTAAAAGATGTCTAATTGTTCCGCAAACAGAACCCATTGTAACTATTGCATATTTTGCATGCTCCATGTTATAGGTTTCTATAAGACCATTACCATATTTTCTGCCATATTTTTTTGCAAATTCATTATTTATTTCTTTTATGACTTGTTTTGCATTCAGCATTGCTATTTGCTGTGCTTCTTTAAAATCCTGATAATGACTAGGCATTGCATATTCTCCCATTGATAGAGGCTGGCTTGGATCAAGAACCATTTTCATTTTTTTGAAACCATCTGCGGTTTCTACATCAACTTCAGGAGCTTGATATGGCTTTACAAAATCCTGTTTTTCCAATATGTCAACTGGTTCATAGACATGGGATAGCCAAAATCCATCTATACAAACCATAACAGGAAGCAATACACTATGATGTTCTGCAATTCTATATGCATGTAAAATAGTATCAAACGCTTCTTGAGTAGTTTCACAATATAATTGTATCCATCCAGAATCACGAGCACCCATTGAATCAGACCAATCATTCCAAATATTTAGTGGAGCACTAAGTGCACGATTTGTAACACCCATTACAATCGGAAGTCTCATTCCAGATGCGCAGTATAACAATTCCCACATTAACGCTAGTCCAGCAGAACAGGTTGCTGTAAATGTACGAACACCAGTTGCCTGTGCACCAATACATGCTGCCATTGCACTATGTTCTGATTCTACTGTCAAATATTCTGCATCTAGCTCACCATCTGCAACCATTTCAGCCAGTCTTTCCACAATATGCGTCTCCACTCATGATACAATCATATCATGAACTGTGGTGTTATTGGGTAAGCTGAAATGACTTTTGGCATAGCTAGTTTTACTGCTTCTGTCATTGCATGACTTCCTTCCATTATTTTTTTC